>NZ_NHZE01000049.1:0-45343 GCF_002207995.1 Pantoea sp. VS1 | reverse complement strand
GCTGTCTACCCTCTATCCGTCATGGCGCGCTGCCGCCGTTCAACCCGCTGAGGCTTTACGTTATGAGTAATACCCCTTTGTTGCAGTGTCGTGACCTGTGCAAACGCTATCAGGAAGGCAGCGTGCAGACCGATGTGCTGCGCAATGTGGCTTTTAGCCTGCAGCCGGGCGAACTGACGGCCATCGTCGGCAGCTCCGGCTCCGGCAAAAGTACCTTACTGCACCTGCTGGGCGGGCTGGATGCGCCGACCTCCGGTGACGTGGTGTTTGACGGGAAATCGCTCAACGCCATGTCGTCGGCGGCCAAAGCAGAGCTGCGCAACCGGGAACTCGGCTTCATTTATCAGTTTCACCATTTGCTGCCGGACTTCAGCGCGCTGGAGAACGTGGCAATGCCGCTGCTGATTGGCAAAACCGGCAAAGCCGAAGCGGAAGCGCGCGCACGCGAGATGCTGGCGGCGGTTGGTCTGGAAAAGCGCGCGGCGCACCGGCCTTCTGAGCTGTCGGGCGGTGAACGTCAGCGCGTGGCGATCGCCAGGGCGCTGGTGAACCGGCCGCGGCTGGTGATGGCCGATGAGCCCACCGGTAACCTCGATGCGCGCAACGCGGACGCCATTTTTGAACTGCTCGGCGAGCTCAACGTGCAGCAGGGCACCGCGTTTCTGGTGGTGACGCATGACCTCAACCTGGCGAAGCGCCTGAGCCGTCAGATGGAAATGCGCGACGGCCAGCTGAGCGATCACCTGACGCTGGGAGCGATCTGATGGCGTCCTCTTTATCCCTGCTGCTCGGGCTGCGCTTCAGCCGCGGCCGGCGGCGCGGCGGCATGGTGTCGCTGATCTCCATCATCTCGACCATCGGCATTGCGCTTGGCGTGGCGGTGCTGATCATCGGGCTGAGCGCGATGAACGGTTTCGAGCGGGAGCTCAACAACCGCATTCTGGCCGTGGTACCGCACGGCGAAATTGAGGCGGTTAACCAGCCATTTCGCAACTGGCAGCCGATGATTGCGCCTATCGAACAGGTGCCGGGCATCGCCGCGGCGGCGCCTTACGTTAACTTTACCGGATTGATTGAGAGCGGTGCGAAGCTGCAGGCGCTGCAGGTGAAGGGCGTTGATCCGCAGCAGGAGCCGCGGCTCAGCGCGCTGCCGCGTTTTGTCAGCGGTGATGCCTGGTCGCAGTTCAGCGCCGGCAGGCAGCAGATCATTCTGGGCGGCGGTATCGCCAAATCGCTCAACGTGAAGCAGGGCGACTGGATCACCATCATGATCCCGAATAATGATGGCGAGAACAAACTGCTGCAGCCAAAACGCATTCGTCTGCAGGTGAGCGGTATTCTGCAGCTAAGCGGCATGCTGGATCACAGTCTGGCGCTGGTGCCGCTGGCCGATGCGCAAAAGTATCTGGATCTGGGCGACAGCGTCAGCGGCATTGCGCTGAAGATGAGCGATCCGTTCCAGGCACAGAAGCTGGTGCGCGATGCCGGCGAAGCCACCCACTCCTATGTCACCATCCGCAGCTGGATTGGCACTTACGGCTATATGTATCGCGATATCCAGATGATTCGCGCCATCATGTATCTGGCGATGGTGCTGGTGATTGGCGTGGCCTGCTTTAATATCGTGTCGACGCTGGTGATGGCGGTGAAAGACAAGAGCAGCGATATCGCTGTGCTGCGCACGCTGGGCGCCAAAGACGGCCTGATTCGTGCCATCTTTATCTGGTATGGCCTGCTGGCCGGGCTGCTGGGCAGCGTCAGCGGTGTGGTGGTCGGCGTGCTGGTGGCGCTCAATCTGACGCCGGTAATGCGCGTAGTGGAGCACCTTACCGGGCATCAGCTGCTGGCGGGCGATATCTATTTTATCGACTTTCTGCCGTCCGAGCTGCACTGGCTGGATGTGGCCATCGTGCTGGCAACGGCGATTGGCCTGAGCCTGATTGCCAGCTGGTATCCGGCGCGGCGCGCCAGCCGCATCGATCCTGCCCGCGTGCTGAGCGGTCAGTAAAGACAAAACACGCAGCCGCCTTCGCGGCTGCGCACATTTTCAGCGTCTGCGGCATGCAGCCGTCATACCCAGCCGCTATTATCGGGTCTGAGTAACCCGGAAAACACCCGCAGCGCGGCGTTCAGCGCCGCAGATTAAGGAGCCTTTATGCGCCAACCGCGCCGCCGCCTTCGACTCGCCCGCTACAAAAAGAACCGCCGCAAAGTGCATCAGCGCTTTCGCCAGCGCATCTTTGAGCGCGATCGTCAGGTTGAACTTGCCGCCCATCCGCAGCCGCACGTGGTGGTGCTGACCGGTGCCGGAATTTCGGCAGAATCCGGCATCCGCACCTTCCGCGCGGAAGATGGCCTGTGGGAAGAGCATCGCGTGGAAGATGTGGCGACGCCCGAAGGCTTTCGCCGCGATCCGGCGCTGGTGCAGGGCTTCTACAACGCGCGCCGGCGTCAGCTGCAGCAGCCAGAAATTCAGCCTAACGCGGCGCACAAAGCGCTGGCCGAACTGGAGCAGGTGCTGGGCGATAATTTCCTGCTGGTTACGCAGAATATCGATAACCTGCACGAGCGCGCCGGCAGCCAGCGCGTGCTGCATATGCACGGTGAGTTACTGAAGGTGCGCTGTGAGCACAGCGGTCAGGTGCTGGCGTGGACGGAGGACGTCGGTCCGGACGATCGCTGTACCTGCTGCCAGTTCCCGTCGCGGCTGCGTCCGCACGTGGTGTGGTTTGGTGAAATGCCGCTCGGCATGGAGGAGATTTATCAGGCGCTGGAACAGGCCGATCTGTTTATCGCCATCGGCACTTCAGGCCACGTCTACCCGGCGGCAGGCTTTGTACATGAAGCGAAACTGCAGGGTGCGCACACCGTGGAGCTGAATCTGGCCCCCAGTCAGGTCGGTAACGAATTCGCTGAAGCGCATTACGGCTTAGCCAGCGAAGTGGTGCCCGAATTCGTGCATACTTTTTTGCGCGGCTTGTATAAATAGTCAGCGTACTGCGCGTTTCCCCTCATCCCGGCCTTCTCCCAGCGGGAGAAGGGGAAAAACGCGCCGGACTGAAACTCAGGCTGAATCCAGTACGGTCTTCCCACAGGCCGAATCCAGCACGAATGAACCCTCTCCCGCAGGCCGAATCCAGCACGAATGAACCCTCTCCCTCTGGGAGAGTGCAGGGTGAGGGCCAGGCCGCACAACCTCCCACCTCAGAACCTCACCGTCCCGCTTTCAGCTTCTGGAACAGCGTTTCGTACTGCACGCTGGCGGCACCGACATCGTTCTGCCACTCGCCGTTTTTGATCACTTCAGCCGGCGGATAGAGTGACGGATCGCTGGCCACCTCGGGCGGCAGCAGCTTTCTTGCCGCCAGGTTGGGCGTCGGATAACCGATGGTTTCCGCCACTTTAGCCGCCACATCCGGGCGCAGCAGGAAGTTAATCAGCTTCAGCGCGCCTGCTTTATTTTTCGCATTCGCCGGGATCGCCAGGTTATCCATCCAGAAAATCCCGCCCTCTTTCGGCCAGATAATCTGCAGCGGCGTGCCAGCCTGGCGCGCCACCCAGGCGGAGCCATTCCAGATCATGCCGACGTTGACTTCGCCTTCCATAAACGGATTACCGGGATTATCCGAGTTGAACGCCAGTACGTTCGGCATCAGCTTTTTCAGCTCTTCATAGGCGGCTTCAATCTGTTTTGGATCCTGCGTATTACCGGAGTAGCCGAGCTTGCGCAGCGCCATCTGGAACACTTCACGCGCGTCATCGGTCAGCAGCAGGCTCTGCTTATACTGAGGTTTCCACAGATCGGCCCATTGGGTCAGGGTTTTCGCATCCACCTCGTCGGTGTTCACGCCAATGGCGGTTGCGCCCCAGATATAGGGAATGGAATAGTCGTTGTTCGGATCAAACGGCTTGTTCAGCAGGTCGGGATCGAGGTTGCGGAAGTTGCTCAGCTGTGACTTGTCGATCTTCTGCAGCATGCCCTCGTTGCGCATTTTGGCGATGAAGTAGGTCGACGGCACCACCAGATCGTAAGCGCCTGCTTTCCAGGTTTTCAGCTTGGCGTACATGCTTTCATTGGATTCATAGGTGGAATAAATCACTTTGATGCCGGTCTCTTTGGTGAACTGCTCCAGCAGCCCGGGCGGCACGTATTCGGTCCAGTTATAGAAGTAAAGCGTGTTGTTGTCATCCGCCTGAGCGCTTTGCATACCCAGTGCCAGCGCCCCAGCCGCCAGCCAGTGAGACCACTTTTTCATCGGTTATCCTCTATTTGGTTTTATCACGCAGCAACAGCTGACTGGCTGCCACCAGTAGCAGCGACAGCAGCATCAAAATGGTAGCCAGCGCGTTCACCTCCGGCGACACGCCCACCTTCACCATGGAATAAATTTTCAGCGGCAAAATTTCGAAGCCGGGCCCGGTGACAAATGACGACACCACCACATCATCCATCGACAGGGTGAAACTCAGCAGCCAGCCCGCGGCCACTGCCGGCAGCGCCAGCGGCAGCAAAATCTTGCGCAGAATAGTCACTTCGCTGGCGCCGAGATCTTTTGCCGCCTCCAGCATGCGCACGTCAAAGCCTTTCAGGCGCGAATAGACGGTAATCACCACAAACGGCAGGCAGAAAGTGATGTGGGAAAACAGCAGCGACCAGAAGCCGAGCGAAATCCCCAGCAGCATAAACAGCACCAGCAGCGAAATCGCCATCACGATATCCGGCGACATCATCACCACAAATAGCATACCGCTGACAAACGGCTTGCCGCGAAAACGGTAGCGGTACAGCGCCACGGCGGTGAGCGAGCCGATCAGCGTCGCGCAACTGGCCGACAGCACGCCCATGATCAGCGAATGCTGCGCCGCCTGAATCAGGCTGTCGTTATTGACCAGCAGGCGATACCACTGGGTGCTGAAGCCCTGCCAGTTGATGCCGAAGCGCGAGGCATTGAAGGAGTTGACGATCAGGATGATGATCGGAATGTAGAACCAGGCATAAATCACGGCCATGAAGCCGTAGCGTAATCCGCGCGCCATCATTGCAATGCCGCCTTGTGATTCAGCAGACGCGCTGCGCGCCAGTAAACCAGCAGCATCAGCCCCATCAGCAGCGTCATGACAATGCTGGTGGCGGCGCCGAACGGCCAGTCACGAATATTGAGGAACTGGCTTTTGATTATGTTACCGATCAACAGGTTCTTTGCTCCGCCCATTAAATCCGCTACGTAGAACAACCCCATCGCCGGGATAAATACCAGTAGCGCGCCGGCAACGATACCGGGCAGGGTCAGCGGCAAAATGATACGGATGAAGGTCTGTAGCCTGCTGGCGCCAAGATCGCGCGCCGCTTCAAGGCAGGATTTGTCCAGCTTCTCAAGGCTGGAGTAGAGCGGCAGTACCATAAATGGCAGCAGAATATAGATCAGCCCAAGGATCACCGCTTCCGGGGTGAACATGATGCGAAACGGCTTGTCGATGACGCCGAGCCACAGCAGAAATTCATTGAGCCAGCCGCGCGTGCTGAGAAAAATTTTCAGACCATATATGCGAATCAGCGAGTTGGTCCAGAACGGCACAATCAGCAGAAACAGCATCAGCGGACGCAGACGCGCCGGCAGTCTGGTCAGGCACCAGGCAAAAGGGTAGCCGAGCAGCAGGCAGCACAGCGTGGCGATGCAGGACATGTTGAGCGAGTGCAGCAGCACGTCGGCATACAGCGGATCGAGGAGCCGGCCATAGTTGTTCAGGGTGAACACCATGCTGACAAAGTGCGCGTCGTCGCGCGTCAGAAAGCTGGTGACGAAGATCATCAGATTCGGCAGCAACACGAACAGCGTCAGCCAGCCGACGATCAGTGCCACAATGGCTTTCTGCAGACGATTACGCATCCGTTTCATACGGCAGCACCACCTCCCAGTTTGGCACCCAGCTGACCGCCATTTTCTGGTTCAGCGAGTGGTCAAAATCCGGATCGTCCTCATTAAAGAACTCGCTGACGGTGAGCAGCTTGCCGTTCTCCAGTTCGACGGTGGATTCCAGCGTCATGCCTTTATAGTTGCGTTCGCGCACATAGCCGATCAGGTTTTCGCTGCGGCTGTCGTGATCGATCTCCTCGACGCGCAAATCTTCCGGTCGCAGCAGTACATGCAGCCGATCGCCGGGTTTGACCGGGAACGGGCAGTGAATATCACACTCGCGGCCTTCGACGCGAGCGCGTACCTGCGGCGCGTGCGCGCTGCCGATCACTTCCGCATCAAACACATTGATTTCGCCAATGAAGCGCGCCACAAACAGGTTCGCGGGCTCTTCGTAGATCTCGCGCGGCGTGCCGTCCTGCTCGATGCGCCCGTCGCGCATCACCACGATGCGATCGGACATGGTCAGCGCTTCTTCCTGATCGTGCGTGACAAACACAAACGTGATGCCCAGCTTGCGCTGCAGCGCTTTCAGCTCGTTTTGCATCTGGCGGCGCAGTTTGTAATCCAGCGCGGAGAGCGACTCATCAAGCAGCAGCACTTTGGGCCGGTTGACCACCGCCCGCGCAATCGCCACGCGCTGCTGCTGGCCGCCGGAGAGCTGGTGCGGCCGGCGCGCGGCAAAGCTTTCCAGCTGCACCATCGCCAGCGCCTCGTTGACGCGCTGCGTCAGCTCTGCCGCCGGGGTTTTCTGCATGCGCAGGCCAAACGCGACGTTTTCAAACACCGACATGTGCGGAAACAGCGCGTAGCTCTGAAACACGGTATTGATATGGCGATGCTCGGCGGGCGTTTCAGTGATGTCGCTCTCATCCAGATGGATACGTCCGCTGTCGGCGTTTTCCAGCCCGGCGATCAGGCGCAGAATCGTGGTCTTACCGCAGCCGGAGGGGCCAAGCAGGGTGATAAATTCGCCATGACCGATGGTCAGGTCAAAATCCGGGATGATGGTTTTGCCATCGAAAGCTTTACTGATGCCAGAAAGCGTAACCAGCGCCTGCTGCGCGCGTGTTTGCGTCATTTTAGTCACTCAGTCTGATGAGAATCAGGTTACAGCATAGCCGCCGGCGACAGCTTGCCGTGATGAAGGGCGCGATAATACCTGAAAAATGCGCCATTGCCATGTTCAGACACGGAATAACCTTGAAAAGTCTGCAAATTGCTGGAGTATGCTCATCGGGCCAGCCGGACGGGTGGCTGGCAGGGCGAATTTCAGCGCACGATTGGGCTGAGAGGGCTAACCTGAAGGATAATGATTTGACGCAACATGGCGATAATCAGGCCCCATGATAATAATGCAGGTTCTTTAGAGGGATGACAGATGGATCAATTACTTGAGCGTTTTCTCAGTTATGTGGCAGTAGAAACCCAGGCAAAACCTCAGGCGCGGCAGGTGCCGAGCAGCGAAGGGCAGTGGACGCTGGCGCGTCAGTTACAGGAAGAGCTTATTGCGCTGGGTTTTGTGGACGTCACCTTAAGCGATCATTGCTGTGTGATGGGCACCCTGCCGGCAAACGTCGACTGGCCGACGCCGGTGATCGGTTTTATTTCCCACATGGATACCTCGCCGGATTTCACCGCGAAAAATGTCAATCCGCAGATCATTGAAAACTATCGTGGCGGCGATATCGCGCTGGGCAACGGGGATGAAGTGCTCTCGCCGGTGATGTTCCCGGTGCTGCACAAGCTGACCGGGCATACGCTGATCACCACCGACGGTAAAACGCTGCTGGGCGCTGATGATAAAGCCGGTATCGCTGAGATCATGACGGCAATGGCCGAGCTGGCCAAAGGGGATGTGCCGCACGGCGCCATTCGCGTGGCCTTTACCCCGGATGAAGAGATCGGTCGCGGCACGTCGCACTTCGACGTTGAGGGGTTTGCGGCTGACTGGGCTTATACCGTTGACGGCAGCGATCTCGGCGAGTTTGAGTTCGAGAACTTTAATGCCGCGACGGCGCTGGTCAAAATCACCGGTAACAATGTGCATCCCGGCAGTGCGAAAAACGTGATGGTGAACGCGCTGGACCTGGCGATGCGCTTCCACGCCGAGCTGCCGGCCAAAGAGAAGCCGCAGTTTACCGACGGCTATGAAGGCTTTTTCCACCTGCACACTATTAAGGGATCGGTAGAGCACGCCGAGCTGATGTACCTGATTCGCGATTTTGATGCCGACAGCTACGAACAGCGTAAGCAGTTGCTGCAGGAGATTGGTCGCCGCGTCAGTAAAGGCCTGCAGGCTGAGTGCTCCATTAAGGTAGAGATCAGCGACAGCTATCGCAATATGCGGGAGAAGGTGGAACCGCATCCGCACATCATTGAGCTGGCGCTGCAGGCGATGCGCGACTGCGGTATCGAGCCGAACGTGAAGCCAATTCGCGGCGGCACTGACGGATCGGCGCTGTCATGGAAAGGACTGCCGTGTCCGAATCTGTTTACCGGCGGCTACAATTACCACGGTAAACATGAGTTTGCGTCGCTGAATGTGATGGCGAAGTCGGTTGAGGTGATCGTGCGCCTGGCCGCGCTCGCGGCGGAGAAGAAGTAGGGCGGAGAGGGGCTTGCCCTCACCCTAACCCTCTCCCACGCGCGGGAGAGGGGACCGATCGAGCGGGTATCAGGTTTTGTTTATTGCCTTAACCACTGCTTTACCCATCTTGTCGCAAGGCGAGCACGGTTTTCTCCCTCTCCCGCGCGCGGGAGAGAGGACCGATCGAGCGAGAATCAGGCTCTTCATTTGCCCATGCCGCCGCCGGCGCTTTACTGCAATCGTCGCGCGGTTTTCTCCCTCTCCCGCGGGCGGGAGAGGGCCGGGGTGAGGGAAACGGGCGCAGAGGACCTGATCAACTCAATCAGCAAAAAACCAGTATCCGCTGTTCACCAGTGCCGCCAGCTGAGCCAGCAGCGAAGGATCGTCCAGCGCATCGCCGAAATCTTCCAGCGTCAACACGTGTTTGTGTGCCAGCGCAGCCAGTACCGACGGATGCGCGCACTCGACGCGTTCACCGTTGACATACACCGCGTCGCCCAGCGTCAGCACGCGCAGACCGCCGAGGCGCGTCAGTGCATCACCCTGCTGCAGCGCGTCATAAATCTCATCTGGCTGATACGGCGGTTCCGGCGGAGCCACATCCAGCTCGTGACGCGACTGGGAAATAAATTCGCCAAACCACTGGTTAAACTGCTCCGGCTGATTAATCACATCCAGCATCACTTTGCGAATCCCTTCCACTTCCGACGGCAGAATCTGCGAAGGACAATCGCGCGCTGGCACATCCGGATCGCTGAAGCGGTAGCTGCCCAGCTCATGCGCCAGCATGTAGTCCGCAAAGCCGCTGATCAACTCGCGTCCGTTAGGCGCGCGGAAGCCGACTGAATAGTTGAGCGCGTTCTCCAGCGAGTAGCCTTCATGCGGGAAACCCGGTGGAATATAGAGAATGTCGCCCGGTTCCAGCTCTTCATCGATGATGGCGTCGAACGGTTCAACCTGCAGCAGATCCGGATGCGGGCAGTGCTGTTTCATCGGCACTTTTTCGCCCACGCGCCAGCGACGGCGGCCAGTGCCCTGAATAATAAACACATCGTATTGATCAAAGTGCGGGCCTACGCCGCCGCCCGGCACTGCGAAAGAGATCATCAGGTCGTCGATACGCCAGTCGGGCAGAAAGCGGAACGGGCGCATCAGCGCAGCAGAAGGTTCATGCCAGTGGTTCACCGCCTGTACCAGCAGCGACCAGTTGCTTTCACCCAGGTGATCGTAGCTTTCAAACGGACCATGGCTGACCTGCCACTTGCCGTTATTGTGGCTGACGAGGCGGCTGTCCACCTCGTTTTCCATTGCCAGACCGGCCAGCTCATCCGGAGAAATCGGATCAATGAAGTTTTTGAAACCCCGTTTCAGCACCACCGGGCATTTTTGCCAGTAGCGCTGAATAAAGTCGGGCCAGTTGATGTCGAGCTGATAGTCCATGCGAGGATTCCGGTTAGGGCCATAATTGCTGCCAAGTATAACAGCCCGCGTCCGGTTCTACTCGCGGTGATGTTCAACTTCCTGCCGCTGAAAAATCACCTCCATGCGTGCGCCGCCGAGCGGGCTGGTCGTGGCGATTACCTGACCGGCATACTGCTCGAGAATATCACGCACTACCGCCAGTCCCAGTCCCTGACCGGGACGCAGCGTGTCGGCACGCTGGCCGCGCACAAAGATCAGATCGCGCTTGCTTTCGGGAATGCCGGGACCGTCGTCGTCAATCAACAGATGCAGCGCGTTTTCCGTCTGGCGCGCGCTGACCTCAATAAATTCGAGGCAGTATTTGCAGGCGTTATCCAGTACGTTGCCCAGCACTTCCATAAAGTCATTTTGATCGCCGATAAAGGTCAGCTCCGGCGAAATATCCAGCGTGATCTCAACGCCCTTGCGCTGATACACCTTATTGAGCGCGGAACACAGGCTATCCAGCAGGGCCGAGACCGAATGCAGATCGCGCTGCAGCGGGTTGTGATCCGCCTGCATGCTGGCGCGATGCAGGTAGTAGCCAATCTGCTGCGAGATGCGGCTGATCTGCTCGAGCATGACCGGCTCAGCCTGTTCGATAGTCAGCTCTTTGCCACCGCGCAGCGAGCGCAGCGTGCTTTGCAGCACCGCCAGCGGCGTTTTCAGGCTGTGCGTCAAATCCGACAGCGTGGTGCGATAGCGCGTGTAGCGCTGCCGTTCGTTGGTGAGCAACAGATTGAGGTTGCGCACCAGGCTGCGCAGCTCCTGCGGTGGGTTGTCGTCGAGATTTTCCCGGTGACCGGTTTCCAGTTCGCGCACCTGCGAAGTCAGGTGGCCAATCGGACGCAGGCTCCAGTGTGCCGCCAGCCACAGCAGCGGAATCACCAGCAGCAGATTGGCTGCCAGCACATAGCTGAACCACGACCACACCACGTCTGAGTGCTGCAGCTCCTGCGGGATCGAGTCCACCACCACAATGGTCAGCGCCGGCAAATTGGTGGTCGCGTCGTAGCGGTTAACCGCCACCGAGTGGGTGAAGGTGTCGTTGCTGTCACTGTCCAGCGCGTGCAGTCGCTGCTGTGCCTGCGGATTGTTACCCATCGCCGCCATACTGGTGCGATTGCTGGTATCGATCTCGTAAAAGTCTGGTTTCATCAGCCAGTCGCGGCGAATGTTTTTGCGGATTTCCGGCACGTCGCGCTGCTGCCACAGCAGCTTACCGCGCTCGTCATAGATGAATACCAGCGTCGGGAAATTGAGCGTCATGCGTTCCGGCTGGGCGATGGTGAGCTTGTTGTCTTTCCACTGTGCGAGGGTGAAGAACAGATTGCTCTCGCCGCGCATCACGCGATAGGTATTTTTATCAAAGCTGACGACATAGCCAATGACCGCCACCATGCCATACGACAGCGACAAAAACAGCACGATCGCCGCCGTCGCCAGCAGGAAACGCGCGCGTAAGGAGAAAGGGCGCTGACGGCGGAGCAGCTTCATAAATCAGAGATCAAAGCGGTATCCCTGGCCACGCACGGTGTTGATCACTTCGGTCGGGTGCAGCGCGAGAATTTTTTTGCGCAGCCGGCCCATCAGTACATCAATGGTGTGGCTTTCGCGCAGTTCCGCATCGGGATACAGTTGCAGCATCAGCGAGTCTTTGCTGACCACTTTACCGGCATTGCGGATCAGCGTTTCAACAATGGTGTACTCAAACGCGGTCAGCTTGACCGGCGCGTCGTTCACCGTAAGCTCGCGGCGCGACAGGTCAACCTGGAACGGCGGCATGGAGATAATCTGCGAGGCGTGTCCGCTGTTGCGACGCATCAGCGCCTGTAAGCGGGCGGCGACCTCTTCAATGTGGAACGGCTTGGTCACGTAGTCATCGGCACCGGCTTCCAACGCTTCAACTTTCGCCTGCCAGCCTTCGCGCGCGGTCAGCACCAGAATCGGCTGACGAATGGCGTCGCCACGCCAGCGGCGAATCAGCGACATGCCGTCTTCGTCGGGCAGGCCGAGATCGACCAGCGCGATATCGGGAATGTGTTCCTGCAGGAAATAGTCGGCTTCTTTGGCGTCTTCGGCGGCATCCACCTGATGACCCATGTCACGTAACTGGACTGCGAGGTGATGGCGCAGCAGGGCATTATCTTCCACAACCAGAACACGCATAGAATTTCCTTACCTTCAACTCAGTGATGATGGCGAAAAGTATACGCTACGCCAGCTAAACCGCAGATTAACACTCCGTTGGGATGCACTGGCAGGGGAACCTCAGCCACCACGTGACGTGCGTGACTGAGGTAACACCAACTTGCCATAGCCTGAGTTTTCAGAGCAAGGAATTACTTCAGGTCGTCAACCATCTGAATCGCGCGGCCGAGGTAGTTGGCTGGCGTCATCTGCTTCAGGCGCACTTTCTCTGCTTCCGGCAGCTCCAGGCTGTCGATAAATGCCTGCATACCGGCTGCGTCCACGCGCTTGCCGCGCGTCAGCTCTTTCAGCTTCTCGTACGGCTTTTCAATGCCGTAGCGGCGCATCACGGTCTGGATCGGCTCAGCCAGGACTTCCCAGTTGTGATCCAGCTCGTCCAGCAGGCGATCGCGGTTCACTTCCAGCTTGGAAATACCTTTCAGCGTGGCCTGATAGGCGATCAAGGCATAGCCGACGCCGACGCCGAGGTTACGCAGCACGGTAGAATCGGTCAGATCGCGCTGCCAGCGTGATACCGGCAGTTTGCTGGCCAGGTGCTGCATCACCGCATTGGCCAGCCCCAGATTCCCTTCGGAGTTTTCGAAGTCGATAGGGTTAACCTTGTGCGGCATGGTTGAAGAGCCAATTTCGCCAGCAATGGTTTTCTGTTTGAAATGGTTCAGGGCGATGTAACCCCAGATGTCGCGGTCAAAATCAATCAGGATGGTATTGAAGCGCGCGATGCAGTCAAACAGCTCGGCGATGTAGTCATGCGGCTCGATCTGCGTGGTGTACGGGTTCCAGCTGATGCCCAGCGAGGTTACAAACTGCTCGCTCAGCTGATGCCAGTCCACTTCCGGATACGCGGCGATGTGCGCATTGTAGTTGCCCACCGCGCCGTTGATTTTGCCCAGTACTTCCACCTTGCTCAGCTGACGGAGCTGGCGTTCCATGCGGTAGGCCACGTTGGCCATCTCTTTGCCCATGGTGGACGGCGTTGCCGGCTGACCGTGGGTGCGCGACAGCAGCGGAATGTCGCGATACTCCTGCGCCAGGCCCTTCACGGCGGTAATGATCTGGTTCCAGAACGGCACGATCACGTCGCGGCGTGCGGTTTCCAGCATCAGCGCGTGTGACAGGTTATTGATATCTTCGGAGGTGCAGGCGAAATGGATAAACTCAGACACCGCGTGCAGCGCCGGCACGTTGGCTACTTTCTCTTTCAGAAAGTATTCGACGGCTTTCACGTCATGGTTGGTGGTGCGCTCAATGGTTTTGATACGCGCCGCATCTTCTTCGCTGAAACCGGCGACAATTGCATCAAGGAAAGCGTTTGCGTCGGCATCAAATGCAGGAACTTCCTTGATCTCTGCGGTCGCGGCCAGTTTCTGTAACCAGCGAACTTCAACCTCAACGCGGAATTTCAGCAAACCAAACTCGCTGAAAATCGCACGCAGCGGGCTGACTTTATCGCCGTAACGACCATCGACAGGTGAGACGGCGGTCAGAGAGGATAATTCCATCAGTGCAACTCCTGAATCGTTAACAATTTAGGGCAGGGCGGCGCTTAATACGCCGGACCCAGCCGGGATAAAAGGGTTTTCGCTTCGCGCAGCAGACGCTGGCGCGCAAACATCAGCTGCAGACGACCGCCGCCGACCTGCTGCCACAGCACCGCCGCGCGGATACCGGCCAGCAGCGCAGCGCGAACTTTGCTCTGCACCTGCGAATTCTGCAGCACCTGCGGTGAGCCGGTCACCTGAATGCGCGGGCCGAGCGGGCTGATCACATCGACGTAAATGCCGGCCATGGCGCTGGTGATGGTGTCTGATTCCAGTTCGTAATGCGCCAGCTGACGATCAAGCTGGCTGATGCGCTGTGCCAGGGTGTTTAGCGCGGTTTTGTTACCGTGCAGTTTACGCTCCAGCACCATCAGGCTCAGGGTGTAACGCGTCAGGTCGGCGCTGGCACCCTGCCGGCTGCCGCTGTTCAGCACCGCCATCAGTGCTTCCAGCCCGGGTCGCAGGTTGGCTTCATCGTTGCCAAACACCGCCAGCGTTGAGCCTGGATTTAAATCCAGCAGGCTGCGCAGCGACACCTGCAGCGCCGCGTTGTTGCAGTGCCCCTGGTGTGCCAGCTGCTGCACCAGATGGGCTGCCTGGCAAACGCCGGCCAGCGCCAGCGTTATCTCATAATAGTTTTTAGCCACGCTTCACTCCTGTAGACGCGTCGGCAGTGCCGACTCAGGCTTCTGTCAGCGGCAGGCGCTGTTCAATAATACCGCCACCAAGACACACGTCACCGAGGTAAAATACCGCGGACTGGCCCGGAGTGACGGCCGCGACCGGCTCATCGAAACGCACTTCAATGCGATCGTCGCCGTGCGGAATGATCTCGCAGGGAATGTCGCTCTGACGATAGCGGGTTTTCACCGTGCAGCGCAGCGCTGCGGTCACTGGCTGGCGATCGACCCAGTGCAGCTGCTGTGCTATCAGGCCCACCGACATCAGGCGCGGATGATCGCCGCCCTGTGCCACAATCAGCGTATTGCGCGCGACATCTTTGTCGACCACATACCATGGATCGTCATTGCTCTCTTTGCGTCCGCCGATGCCCAGCCCTTTACGCTGACCCAGGGTGTGATACATCAGCCCCTGGTGTTCACCGACCACTTCACCGTCAACGGTTTCGATAATGCCCGGCTGTGCCGGCAGGTAACGACCGAGGAAGTCGCGGAATTTACGCTCGCCGATAAAGCAAATACCGGTGGAGTCTTTTTTCTTCGCCGTAATCAGATCGAGCTGTTCGGCAATGCGGCGCACCTCAGGCTTCTCCAGTTCGCCGACCGGGAACAGGCTCTGTGCAATCTGCTGGTGGCTGAGCGTGTAGAGGAAATAGCTCTGATCTTTGTTGCCGTCGAGACCGCGCAGCAGCTGGCTGGTGCCGTCGACATCGGCACGGCGCACATAGTGGCCGGTGGCAATGTAGTCTGCGCCGAGATCGTCTGCAGCGAATTCGAGAAACGCTTTGAACTTGATCTCTTTGTTACACAGAATATCCGGGTTTGGCGTGCGTCCGGCCTTGTACTCTTCCAGAAAGTGCTCGAACACGTTGTCCCAGTACTCAGCGGCGAAATTGATTTTGTGCAGTTTGATGCCGAGCTTGTCACACACGGCCTGTGCGTCAGCCAGATCGTCAGCGGCGGTGCAATACTCCTCGCCATCGTCTTCCTCCCAGTTCTTCATGAACAGGCCTTCAACCTGATAGCCCTGCTGCTGCAGTAACCAGGCGGAAACGGAAGAATCGACGCCGCCGGACATCCCGACGATCACTTTTTTCTGGCTGTTGTCAGACATGACGCACTCTTGATTACGATAAAAACAGGCGGCGCATTCTATCACGCGGAAGCGTTGTGCGCACCCTCATGAAACGGCCACTGATACGGGGCTATCAGCTGCAGCGGATAGCGGGCCCCCTGCTGCCATAGCCGCACGCTTTCGGCCACCAGCGGCGAACGCAGCGTCTCTGCGCTGAGAATTTGCGCGGGCGACAGCCACCAGCAGCAGTCAATATCGCTGTCGTGTGGCGTGGTGGTGACGGTGGCAGGCAGATCGAGGCCAAACAGAAAACGCACAAAAGGTGTATGGTCCGGGGCGATCCACTGCTGCACGCCGAGAAAATAGTCGGGCTGCGCGCTGATGCCGGTCTCTTCGTACAGCTCACGTTGCGCGGCTTCCAGCAGCGTTTCATCGGCCTCAAGATGGCCGGCTGGCTGATTCCAGGTAACGCGGCCGTCAACGCGCTCTTCCACCACCAGTAATTTGCCCTGCGCGTGCACCATACAGGCGACGGTTACATGAGGTTTAAACATCGTTCCTCCCAAATAGTTAACCTGACGTTATCGAAATGTATAAACTACGTCCGGTCGCTGATGTCGCGCCATTCGCCCGGTGCCAAATCCTGCAGCTGGTAATCACCCATGGCAAAACGGATCAGGCGTAATGTCGGAAAGCCAATGTGCGCAGTCATCCTTCGGATCTGGCGATTGCGCCCTTCATACAGCGTGATTTTCAGCCAGCAGGTGGGGATAGCTTTGCGCTCGCGAATCGGCGGGGTGCGCGGCCACAGCCACGCGGGTTCAGGCACCACTTCTGCGCCCGCCGGCAACGTTGGGCCATCGTTGAGGGTGATGCCACTGCGCAGGCGGGATAAATCTGATTCCTGCGGTACGCCTTCCACCTGAACGTAATAGATTTTGCCGGTGCGCTTGCCCGGCTGCGTCAGCTGCGCCTGTAGTGCGCCATCGTTGGTCAGAATCATCAACCCTTCGCTGTCGCGGTCGAGACGGCCTGCGGCATACACCTCGCTCACCGGCACAAAATCTTTCAGCGTGCGGCGGCCAGCCTCATCGCTGAACTGCGGCAGAACATCGAAAGGTTTGTTAAAGAGTATGACGCGACGCGGACCTTTTGGCCGCGTGTCACGCCGCGCGGGCTGGCGCGCCGGGGCAGCAGGGCGCTTATGCTGGTGAATTCGTTGAGAAGTTTTTCGCATGGGCTTTGCAGTTGGTAACAATCGGCGCATTATAGCGCGAAACTGCGGTGATTGGCGTGGCGGAAATATTCAAGTAGTATTGACGCGCATCTTACAAATCATTAACAAAAAATCGCTCGAAGGAGAGGTTAATGGAAAGCAAAGTAGTTGTTCCGGCGGAAGGTCAAAAAATCACCCTGGATCAGGGCAAACTGAATGTCCCGAATAACCCGATCATCCCCTACATTGAAGGTGACGGTATTGGGGTTGACGTTTCCCCGGTGATGCTGAAAGTGGTTGATGCCGCTGTGAAGAAAGCCTACAACGGCGAGCGAAAAATTTCCTGGATGGAAATTTACACCGGCGAAAAATCCGTCGAACTCTATGGCCAGGATGTCTGGCTGCCGCAGGAAACCCTCGATTTAATCAAAGAGTACCGCGTAGCCATTAAAGGCCCACTGACTACCCCGGTAGGTGGCGGTATTCGTTCCCTGAACGTGGCACTGCGCCAGGAACTGGACCTGTACGTGTGTCTGCGTCCGGTACGTTACTACAAAGGCACGCCAAGCCCGGTTAAACGTCCTGAAGATACCGACATGGTGATCTTCCGCGAAAACTCCGAAGATATCTATGCCGGTATCGAGTGGAAAGCCGGTACGCCGGAAGCGGACAAAGTGATCAAATTCCTGCGTGAAGAGATGGGCGTGAAGAAAATTCGTTTCCCGCAGCAGTGTGGTATTGGCGTGAAGCCGTGTTCAGAAGAGGGCACGAAACGTCTGGTGCGTGCCGCGGTTGAATACACCATCACCAATGACCGTGATTCCCTGACGCTGGTGCACAAAGGCAACATCATGAAGTTCACCGAAGGCTCTTTCAAAGACTGGGGCTACCAGCTGGTGAAAGAAGAGTTCGGCGGCGAGCTGATCGATGGCGGTCCGTGGATGAAGTTCAAAAACCCGAACACCGGTAAAGAGATCATCGTTAAAGATGTGATCGCCGACGCCTTCCTGCAGCAGATCCTGCTGCGTCCAGCCGAGTATGACGTTATCGCCTGTATGAACCTGAACGGTGACTACATTTCTGATGCCCTGGCGGCACAGGTAGGTGGTATTGGTATCGCACCGGGCGCCAACATCGGTGACGAGTGCGCACTGTTCGAAGCTACCCATGGTACGGCACCGAAGTATGCGGGCCAGGATAAAGTGAACCCAGGTTCCGTGATCCTGTCTGCAGAAATGATGCTGCGTCACCTGGAGTGGTTCGAAGCGGCTGACCTGATTGTTAAAGGCATGGAAGGCGCAATCGCTGCCAAAACCGTGACCTACGACTTTGAGCGTCTGATGGACGGCGCTAAGCTGCTGAAATGTTCTGAGTTTGGTGACGCGATCATCGCGAACATGTAATTTGCCCTGAGCAAATGCAACATGAAAGGGAGCCGCAGGGCTCCCTTTTTTTATGCTGGCAGCGGGAAGGACGTCATGTCATCACCGGTTTGCCATGCATGACGACCGTGCGCTGAGTGGCTTTAATCCGCCGGAGGCTGTAACTGAGCGATCTGGCTATCGCGCGCCTGCGACAAACGCCAGAAATCATTGCCGGCAGGATGCTGGTAAATCCGCAGCGAAAACTGACCGACGATGGCGTAGATGAATTCAAATATCGCCGACTGGGAATTCTCGTAATCAACCCACAGCACCGAGGAGGTAAAGCAATAAACCTCTACCGGCAATCCCTCCGGTGAGGGTTTCATCGCGCGCACCACGATATACATATCTTTTTTAATATCGTCGCGCTGTGCCAGCCAGGCGGTGAGATAGTGACGGAACACCGTGAGGTTGGTAATGCCGTTTTCCGCAAACCAGCGGTCACCGACCACGCTGCTATCGCGGCCATCCATCAGGATTGAAAGCTGCTCACTGACACCGCGAATCTGGCTCATCTGCTGCACCATTTGCTGATCGAGGAAGCGAATGGAGGTCTGGTCGAGATGAAAGCTGCGCATGATACGCCGCGCGCCGGAGGAGAACATCGCCTGCCAGTTGGTGTAGGTTTCAGTCAGGAAATTTTTGGTCGGGATCCGCGACAGCGTATTGTCCCAGTTGCGGATGGTGATAGTGTGCAGGGCGATATCAATCACTTCACCACTGATGCCGTTATCCGGCATTTCAATCCAGTCGCCAAGCTGCAGCACATCGTTCGATGACACCTGAATATTGGCCACCAGCGACAGCAGGGTGTGCTGAAACACTAACATCAATACCGCCGCGACCGCACCCAGACTGGAGATGATGATCACCGGCGATTTGTTCGACATGATAGCCAGAATCATGATGGCGGAAATGATGTGCACCAGGATCTTACCGATCTGGATATAGCCTTTTATCGAGTGGTTCTTACGCTTCGACTTACGCGAATAGGAGTTATTAACGATCTCCAGCACTTCGTTAAAGAACAGCGACAGATAAACAAAAAACAGAATGCCGCAGATGGTTTTCACCGCGATCAGCAGATGCTCGGGCAGGTCCGGCATAAACTGCAGCAGGTAATAGACAGTGATCACCGGAATAAAATTCGACAGCTTTTCTGAGAGCCGGACGTCTTTATCCAGCGGCACCTGGTTTTTATGCGTGCTAAAGAACACGCGGCGCACCACTTTTACCACGAAGAACTTGCAGATCAGATGGGTGACCATACCGGCAACCAGTAACAGCAGCAGGCTGAAGGTGGTGGAGAGCACCGTGTTGCCTTCAATAAACGTTTGTATGTCGCGTAAGTAATTCATTTTAACCACATGCCGGCCGGTTGAGGCGGGAATTCAAACATAAAGCGGCCACGGACGATAAGCGACGCGTGCGCAATAGTGTTGCTACGAGACCAGCGCTTTGCGTGCCGCCTCGGCAAGAAAATGGCTGCGGCTGCTGTAGCGCGCGTTATTACTGACCATCTTATCGATCTTCTCAATCAGCAGATGCGGCATAGTGATATTGATGCGCTCGGATTTGCCCAGATAGCGGGTGACATCAATATCAACGTAGATCCACAGGCCGGGCTGGCTAAATTCCTGCTGCCAGTGCTGCGCCGGCTCCGGAATCAATAAGCCTTTCTCCGCCATCAGTTCAAAGTGGGCATGCAGCGCAGATTGCGCATCCTGCAGCGTTTGCTCGGGCGTATCACCGGCAAAATAACAGCCGGTGACATCCGGAAAATAACCACTGGCCGAGCCGTCAGCGTCAATCTCTACCAAAGCGGGAAACAGCATCATGTCACCTCTGAGCAAGCGGAATAAAACCAGCATGGATCAATCCAGCCTGGCGTCTTTCAGAATCTGCATCAGCGTGCCTGTCTTCATATCCTTTTGCGGATGCGGCACGGTGATCAGATGAGCAAAATCCGGATGCGAAAACTGATGATGACTGCCGCGTATGCGCTCCAGCTTCCAGCCATTCTTTTGCAGCAGTTTAATCAGCGTCGCGCTCTTCATCGGACTTCCTGTAGGTGAAATTATACACACAATACACACTGATGCAAGGTGGTCTCTGCCATCTCATCGGCGGGTCATGGCCAAACTAACCGGGACGGCCGTGACAGGCACCCGTTGATGCTGCGTTCTGCGCGCTGTTTTCCACGGTTTTTTCCGCTGCGATAGGGGTTTGCGTAAAACTTTGAAACAGTTAACATCCCGGCACCGGCGCGCGTGCCATTTGCTGGCTGAACCGCTATCTTCAGCCTTCATCAATCCGGAGGTGCTATGCAAGGTGTGATCAAGTTTGTAAAAGGCTGGCTGATTTTTTCCCTGCTGTGGGGCATTTTCATGTGGTTTGTTTCCTGGCAGGCACAGGGCAAAACGCCGGGCATGATGATTGTCATGAGCCTGTATGCCGGTTTGATTTATCAGGCATTAATGACCATGGTGGCGCGTTACAAAGCGCGGCGCGCACAGGTCTGATTATTCACAACTGCCGACATAGCTTTGCGTCGTGCTGACGCTAATTTGCATGACATCCGGCAAGCTGAGCGCTCACTAATCAGCGTGTAAGGCGGGCAGGATGGGAAGAACGTTACTGACGGGGTGGTTTTTATTGCTGCTATCACTGGCGGCCAGTGCACAATTACCGGTAGGGCCTGTGGTGATAGCGGGGCAGCATGGGCGCCACCTGGCCGGGCACAGCAGTACGGCAGATGTCGCCGAGACGCCGGATGAACATATTCAGGAACGACGGGACGGCGTGCCGCAGCGGCATTGAGTATCGGGGCCGCACGGGCCCCGATTGCCGGGGATTATTTACGGCCCAGCAGGAAACCGACAATCACGCCGATGCTGGCGGCAACAGCCAGCCCGGTCGCCGGGTTGTCGCGTACCGATCTCACCACGCAGTCTGCTGCATCCTGCACTGCATAACTGGCCTGCGCCGGATAGCGTCGCGCGGCACCGCGTGCCTGATGGCGGCGTGAACCGGTGAACTCGCCAAATTTTTCCTGTACGGCACCCGCCGCTTCATTCAATTTTGCTTCCGCTTTATCGGTCATATTAACTCCCTGAGAGTGGTGAATGTCTCTTTCAGCGTAGACAGAGAAGTGCAGACCGGCAACCTGGTGGCTTTTCAGGATGTAACAGTGGTTTGCAGGAATCGGCATTGCTGTCCATACCTGGTAAGGACCACGCCAAGCTGCGCCAACCGCACGCAGCGCTCACTGAACGGAGGAGAAATGAAACGCGATATCCTGAATGAAGACGATTACGATGAAGTTTGCCGGGTGATTGGCGATGCGGTGATTGTCCTTTCCGAGTGCGGTCATGAAACCAGACGGGAGGAGATTGCCCGTTTGCTGCAGCGTACGCGCCACCATCGCGCCCACGACGAACGCGATGAACAGCGTATGCTCGAGCACGCGATTCGTCTGGTACGGCCTTAAGCGCAGGGCGTCACGCGGACGCCCTCACTGCTGGCCGCGATACGCCGGGTACCAGCTCACCAGAAAGTGGCGCAGATGATCAAAACACCATTCGGCATCGTCCGCCTGCTGGCAGTAATAGCGAATGGTGACCTTCTCATAGCGGCGATGGCGCTGCTGCAGCGGCGACCAGCTCCAGTCCAGCACCGCGCGCGCATAGTTGACCAGCGCGTCGCGCGGCATGCTGTGCTGCTGCTCCTGGCGGCGCAGATACATCTCAAAGAACTGATCGAGGCTCTGTGTCTCTTCGCTGCTACAGTCCAGCGTGGGGCGGAACGCCACATCGAGAAAGCCGCACACGCCATCTGCGCGCTGCTGCCAGTCACAGGCCAGCGTCATAAACAGGCCATCCTGCAGATTGACCTCTTCCAGCAGACGACGCAAATTTTCAGAATGTTTACCGGCGGCGATCTCATCAATGCGATCGGTTTCCAGCGTCAGGTCAAAACCGCAAGGGTTGACCGAGCCATCCGCGTCTCGGGTGGCCGGAAAGGGGAAATCGATATAACCGTTATTGTCCAGACTCTTTTCCATAATGCAGGTCCGCAGCATGACAAACGCTGACAATAAACCATCTGCGCGCGCCACGCACGGCTTATGGACACGTCCAGGTAATCATGGTGTTACGCGCCGGGTTGATCAGGCGGAACTGCTTGTCGCTTAGCCGCTGTGCATAAAAGCCTTCCGGCGTCACGCCAGAAGGGACATAGCGGAAACGGTCGGTGGAGTGCAGTGCGCCGCTGCTCAGCGTTACGCCATCGCGCGCCACCGAAAACGAATTCACCAAATCGAAAATGCGCCCTTCGGTGTGGCCCAGCGACTGACCATAGAGCGTTGCGACCTCGCCGGGGCAATCGACGCCTTTCGGCGTGGAGCTGCAGCCAGCCAGCAGGATAACTGTGAGTAGAAAACTGAGTCTTAACATGGTCCTGTTCCTGGTGCATTCCCTGATTTATGCTGGCCTGACGATGCGCGCCACTGATCCGATCATAGCATGTCTGACGCCACTGCCCATTTGCCATTTGTTTAATCGTTAAGCGGTAAGCATGTAAAGGGGTGACTTTGCTAGCAGATAAACGTTATTCTTGCCAGCGTTGCGCACCAGGTAAGCAAAACAAGGGTAAATCCATGAGAGAAGAAGAAGCCAGTTTAATGATTCTTCAGCACGCGATTGATAAGTTAGACGCCGACAAAAAACAGCAGGTGATGAACTGCGTGACGGCGATCCATGAAGTTATGCAGCGTTTCGATCCAGACGATGCCGGACTGGCGCTGATGCTGGTGGCCGCGCAGGTCGCGGCAGAGTAGCTCCATCCCATCCCGGTCTTAACCATTTATTTCACCCACCAGCCAGCGGTGAATCACCCGCACCATATATTGCTGCTGCTCTGCCGTTAACGGCTGATGCGCAGCAATGCCATGCCATTTTGCCAGACAGCCGCGGCAGCAGGTTGCCGTGGCGTGCTGGGCGATAAATACCGGATGGCCGCGCATTGGCGTCTGTTTACCATCATTCTTTGGTTCGGCTGCGGCCAGTCTTTGCTGGATAAAATCGGCCGCGTGTTGGTCGATCACCGCCGGGCCTTTCTCAATACAGTACTGTCGCTCTTTCGCGCCTAAATGGAAGCGGCGGCGAAACGGCGATTGCGCCAGCCGCGCGAATAATGCCTGTTCATCTCGCATAACATCCTCCTGACGCGATCTTAGCGCATTTTACTTAACTCGTTACAAAGATATCCCGATCGCATAAAACCTCACAAAATCAGCGATGTGGAGGCGTTCTTCCTGCCCGCACTGGCTGACCCGCGGTCGCAGATTACCGCACCGGCGGCGGTTGTATGTTACCCTCTGGCCAATTAAATTCCTGTAAAATCATGATCTAACCTCAGTGGAGAACCCCATGAAGGCGATAACCCTTGCCGCGCTCCTGATGGCCTGCCAGATTGCCCCCGCGTGGAGCGAAAGCGAATTCCAGATTACCTGCCCGGGCCGCCCCACCATGACGGTATCGCGTGCCGCTTACGGGCTCAGCACGCTGATGTGGCCAACCCGGCATTTCCAGATTGCCGCCGGGCAGCAGCGCACACATCTGCAGGACGGCGATAAGGTCGCCATCACCCGTTTCCGCAATGGCGATCAGCTGATCGTGAATAAAAACAGCGGCGAAACCTTTTTCGTCTACGCCGACAGCGATAAGCTGTTGCCCTGCAACCGCACGGAAAAACGCGATGCTGATATTCTGTCGCTGGAGCGCTACGACGACCGCCAGCACCCCTCTTCATAATGCCGCCACAAGGAGCCGACCATGCAATTAAGCGTTACGGATAGCGTCACGCATCAGGATCTGGATGAAATGCGCCTCGGCCTGAACGCCTTCAATAGCCGCTTTATTGACATCAATGAGATGAAAGCCATCGGTGTGTTCATTAAAGACGGCGCCGGGAAAAAGCTGGCGGGTCTGACGGGCTCAACCTATGGCAACTGGTTACGTATTGATATGCTGTGGGTCAGCAATGGGTTACGCGGGCAGGGCGCCGGCAGCCAGCTGATTCAGGCTGCCGAACAGGAAGCTCGCGCACGCGGCTGCCGTTACGCGCAGGTGGATACCGCCAGCTTTCAGGCGCGGCCGTTTTATGAAAAGCTTGGCTATACGCTACGTTTTAGCCTTGATCACTATCCTCGCGAACATCAGCGTCACTATCTGAGCAAGACGCTGTAATCACAGCAGTGGCTGCTGGCGCAGATCCAGCGGCGACTGTTCCGCTTCATCAATCGCGGCCAGCCAGCTCTGTAAATCGACCTTCGCCCAGGAGAGATGCCCGCGCGTGGTGCTCATCAGCACCACATCCGGACGCAGCGAGCGGTACAGCTCCAGCGACTGCTGCAGCTCCGCAGGATTACTGTCCGGCACCAGCACGCTGATCCAGCGATGGTAATCGCGCGTCAGGGTGTCGCCGACAAACAGGTAGGTCTGGCCGAGCGGTGAGTGATACAGGTAGCTGCAGCTGCCCGGCGTGTGGCCCGGCGTGGGCAGCAGGTGAAAGTCGCCAAAGTGCACGTCCTGATGCGTGAAGGTTTCGTCCGGCTCAATCACCAGGCTCACCGGGCCGAGCGAGCGGCTGTGGCAATACAGCGCACTATTGAAGCGCTGCTGAATGGCCCGCGCGCCCGGCGCGGCTTCGTGACAGTGGGTAAAATAGTGGCGAATCACGCCGCCCGCGTCCGCGAGCACTTCATGATCCAGCAGCTGCTCAACGCGGCCAATCAACAGGTTGCCGCGCGGATGGCGCAGCATAAACCCGTGCATCATTAAATCATTGGCCGTCTCTTCGGCGGGAAATTCCGGCGTGGAGATCCACAAGTCTTCGTACAGCGGCTTCAATAGCGGTCTCCTGCGGCAACACGTCAGCGCAACGTCGGATGGCCGGTAAAGGCTAACCGCGCGGCGCCCTGGTCAATCTCAAGCGTGGCGCTGGCGCCGAGCGGCAGCGTCACGGTATCGGCATCATGGCCAAACGGCAGATCGCTGATCACTGCAATCTGGTACTCGTCACGCAACCGCTGCCACACCGTGGCGAAATCAAAGCCGTTGTCGTAATCGGACAGGGCGGTGCTGGTGAAGCTGCCGGTGACAATGGCGCGCTGGCGCGCCAGAATACCGCTCTGCTGCAGCTGAATTAGCATACGCTCAATGCGAAACGGATGCTCATTCACATCCTCGATCACCAGAATGCCGTCTTCAATCTGCGGCAGCCACGGCGTGCCAATCAGGGAGCAGATCATCGCCAGATTGCCGCCCCACAGCGTGCCCTGCCAGCGGCCGCGATCCGGACTGGCGCTGTGCCACGCCAGATTGACTGTAGGAGATGTTAGCGCCTGCCAAAAGTGGCTGACGGTAAATTCAGATAAAGCCTCCGCGCCAAAATTGCCGGCCAGCATCGGTCCGCTGAAGGTGATTAGCCCGGTTTGCGCCAGCAGCGCCAGCTGAATAGCGGTGAAATCACTGTGGCCGCATAGCGCGACAGGCTGATTAAGCAGGCGACGCTGCAGCGCCACATAGTCGAGGTGATCGAGCAGGCGTGAGGCACCATAGCCGCCGCGCACCGCCAGTACGATATCCGGCAGCGACGCCAGCGACGCCAGTGCATTCACATCCTGCAGGCGCTGCGCGTCATCGCCGGCAAAACGCTGCCAGCGGCGCGTAATGGCTTCCGGGTTTTGCAACTGATGGCCTTCCGCCTGCAGGCGCTCCACCGCGCGCCGGGCGGCGTCCTGATTGTGACAATAACCGGAAGGGGCGATGAGGCGTATTGAACGAGGGGCGAGCATAACTTCCATCCTGCTGTCTGTTGGCCTGCCGATGATGACGAAATGCGTTACCGAAGTCACGGTAGCACAAGGTTTTTTACGTATTTAGGATAAACGGTAATTTTACCTTTTACCGTCATGGTTATGATAGCTTGCGCCAATCCTATAGCGGAACCGAAAATCAGTGAAAATTCGACTACTTATGCTGTCTGCTTTGCTGCTGGCTGGCTGTGCCAGCGAGCCGGAAAAACCGGTGACGCCGGAGAAGAATACGCCATTAACCCAGGCGCCGCCGTCGAAAGTGAATGATGCATGGTCACTGTTTACCGAAGATGCCGCCAGTCATTATGGCGTTGATGAGAAGCTGATCAGCGCCATTATTAGTGTCGAATCCGGGGGCAACCCAACCGTGGTAAGCCGTTCTAACGCGGTCGGGCTGATGCAGATCAAAGCCGCCACCGCCGGACGCGAGGTGTATCGCGCACAGGGACGCCACGGCCAGCCGAGTAACTCCGAGCTGCGCGACCCGGCGAAAAATATTGATATCGGCGCGGCCTATATCCGGATTCTGCAGGATTCCGCATTGGCGGGCATTCGCGATCCGCTGACGCTGCGCTATGCCACCATTGTTTCCTATGCCAACGGTGCCGGCGCGCTGCTGCGCACCTTCTCGCGCGACCGCGATCGCGCCATTGCAATGATCAACGCCATGACGCCGGATGAGTTCTACCAGCACGTGCAGAACAAGCATCCGGCCGCCCAGGCGCCGCGCTACCTGTGGAAAGTCACCACCGCCTATCGCACCATCGGCTAATGCCGCTGGCGGGGCTCAGTGCTGTGCGCGCTCTGCCGCAGCCTCATTTGAGGCATCGCTGAGGTTAATGCGCGGCAGCACGCCGCCGGTGAACTCCACGCGGCGCATCGGGAAGGCGAAACGAATCTGTTTCTGCTCCAGCTGCGCCATCAGTTGCAGGTTAATCTCCTGCTGAATGTCCATGTATTTGTTGTAATCGGCGCTCAGCACAAAATAGACCACCTCAAACGTCAGCTGCGATTCGTCAAACGACAGGAAATGGGCGCGATCAAAACGCGTGTCCGGCACGCCTTCAATAATGCGTTGCACCATGCCGCCAATCTGCCGCACTTTCTCCGCCGGCGTGCCGTAATTAATCCCGAACTTAAACACGATGCGTCGCTGCTGCATGCGTTTGTAGTTGTGGATGGTTTGCTGCAGCAGAATGGTGTTGGAGCAGACAATCTGTTCGCCGCCGAGACTGCGCAGCCGGGTGGTTTTCAGGCCAATGTGCTCAATGGAGCCAGCGATGTCGCCGAACACAATAAAGTCGCCGTGCTCAAAGGGCTTATCGAAGCCAATCGCCAGCGAAGCGAACACATCGCTCAGCACCGTCTGAATCGCCAGCGCGATGGCGATACCGCCGACGCCGAGGCTGGCCACCAGCGCGGTGATATTGATCCCCATATTGGAGAGGATCGCCAGCAGCATCATCACCCACACCACGACGCGCAGCAGAATACCGAGGATCACCGTGGTGACCGGATTGCGCACGTGCAGCGGATCGCGCAGCAACGAGTGCAGCCACAGGCGAATGCCGCCGTCGATCCACAGCGTGAGCTGCAGAATCAGCGCCAGGAACCAGCCGTGGGCGATGGCGACGCTCCAGCTGTCCGGCAGATCGACAAATTTCAGCGTGATCAGCAGCGAGAAGATCAGCAGCAGCAGCTGACTGGTGCTGCGCAGAATCTCCACCAGAATGCCAGTGAAGCGCACGTGGCGCTGTTCGCTGTAGTGGGCGATGCGGTTAGAGACAAAACGAATGACGGTGCGCAGCAGCCAGTAAACAATCAGCGTGCCGAACACAATGATGGCGCTATTAATCCAGAAGTTTTGATTGAGAAAGATAAGTTGTAAACGATGGGCAGAAAGCCAGTTTTCCATTGGGGAGAATCTCCTTGCTGGGAGCCGGTGAAAAGAATGTGCAAGGAGAAAGCATAGACTACGCTGGCGTCGCGCGGGACGCCGGCGGTTTACTGGAAGCGATTGGCCTTGTCGCGCGCCAGCCGCTCCAGCGCAAAAATCACCTGCTGCAGCTGACGCTCCTGCACCGGTTCGATGGCGGTAAAACGGAAGCTGAGCCGCGGCGTGATGCGGGTTTCGTTCTTGCTGGTCACGGTGCTGCGCTCGCCGATGTGCAGCAGCTGTGCGGTCACTTCGAACTGGCCATACTCGCCCAGCTCAACGCGCAGCTTTTTGAAGGTATCGCCACGGTTAAGACCTTCCGGCAGCGCCTCATCCAGCAATACGCCGACGCCGCCGAGCGACAAATCCTGCAGGCGAAAGCGCGCGGTGCTGCCGTCCGGCCACTGGCTGTGGCAGTAAAATACCGGTTCGAGCGGCGCGTTGACGCGAAAGAATTCCCGGCGCTGAATCTGCCACACCAGGTCGGGCAGCGCGGCGGCAAAGGCGGGCAGGCCGTCATAATCGATGCGGGTTAATCCCTGCAGCCCAAACTCCACTTTGGCACCGTGGGTTTCGGCCGCAATATTCACTTCGCCACCCTGCAGTGCCAAATCATTGTCCAGCGCGTTGCTGCCGAGATCAAAAATCACCCGATCTTCATCCGCGGCCAGCAGCCGGCTGATGAACTGACCACGGGAGAAATTGACCATCAGCAGGGTTTGATAACGCAACAAATCCTTCATCACGTTCAACAC
This sequence comes from Pantoea sp. VS1, assembly GCF_002207995.1. Lineage (NCBI taxonomy): Bacteria > Pseudomonadati > Pseudomonadota > Gammaproteobacteria > Enterobacterales > Erwiniaceae > Pantoea > Pantoea sp. VS1. The sequence goes on along the minus strand of NZ_NHZE01000049.1, from coordinate 16,660 downwards.
CGCTAGCGTACCGCGCTTGAGATATTGTTCTTTATCGGCGTCTTTCACGTCCTGCTCCACCTGTCCGATTGCTATTTTACGAGTGCCACTGCTCTTCGTCGGTTATCGACCGGGGCGGTAAAAGCTTTAGCCGGCGTGAACGAATTCATCATGATGTTGATGTAGCAGAGAAAAAATTCCCGGCTATACTTAGCGCGATGAACACCTTGATTCATAACGTAAGGAGCAGCAAATGGGTATTCTTTCATGGATTATTTTTGGTCTGATTGCCGGGATTATCGCTAAATGGATCATGCCAGGTAAAGATGGCGGCGGATTTATTTTGACCGTGGTACTCGGGATTGTCGGTGCGGTGGTGGGCGGCTGGATCAGTACCCTGTTCGGCTTTGGCCGGGTCGACGGCTTCAACTTTGGCAGCTTTGTGGTCGCGGTGATCGGTGCCATTGTGGTGCTGTGGATCTACCGTAAAGTCCGCAGCTGACGCCAAATCACGATTCAACAAGATCCGCAGTCCCGTCCGGGGCTGCGGATTTTTTTATTTCGTCAGAAATCGTAGCCGATTGTGGCGGTCAGCGTCCGCTCCGCGCCGCGATAGCAGTAACCGGTGCCGTAGCAGGCTGCCAGATACTTTTTATCCGTCAGATTGCGGGCATTCAGCTGCAGCCAGGCACCTTTCAGGCTCGACTGCCACGCGCCCAGATCGGCGCGCAGCGAGGCGTCAAACAGGGTCACCGACGGCAAACGGGTGGTGTTTTCGTTATCGGCCCACTGGCGGCCAATATAGCGCACCCCGGCACCCGCGCTCAGGCCGTAATCAAACTGATAATGCCCCCACAGCGACGCCATGCTATTTGGCGTGACGTACGGCGTATGGCCATCGTTGCCGTCCACGGAATCCTTAAAGCGCAGATGGTTGAGCGTATAACCGGCAATGGTGCTGAACCGTTCGGTCAGCTGGCTGCGCGCCTCCAGTTCAATGCCCTGCGCATGCACTTTGCCAGACGGGGTATAGGTGCCGTCCTGCACGTTACGGTTGGCCACATCGTTCTGCGTCAGATCGTACAGGGCCACGCTGTAGAGATCGCGCGTGCCGTTCGGCTGGTATTTCACCCCGGCTTCATACTGTTCTGAGGTGGTCGGTTTCAGCTGATTCCCGTCGGGATCGGTCAGCGAAGCCGGGGTAATCGCCTGGCTCCAGCTCACGTACGGCGACACGCCATTATCAAAGGCGTACAGCAGCGCGGCGCGGCCGCTGACGTGATCGTCCTGACGACGACTATTGCCATTCTCTGACACGATGCGGTCATAGCGACCAGACAAATCCAGATGCCAGCGCTGCCACGCCATCTCATCCTGCAGATAGAGGCCGCTCTGATAGTAGCGGCGCGTCTGCGCTGTCCAGAGGTAATCCGGCTGGCTGCCGATGGCCTCGCCGGTCCAGGCATTCAGCGGTGAGGCAGCGCCGCTGGCGTCGCTCAGATCATTTTTGTAGCGGTGATACTCCGCGCCGAGCGTGACGCGATGCTGCAGCGCACCGCTGGCAAACTCCGCCTGCAGCTGGTTATCGGTCGCCCACGCGCTGAGCGAAGAGCGCTCACCGGAGTAGTAGCGGTTGAGCAGGTCCGGATTGTCGCTGTTCCAGCCAATCTGGTACACCTGGTCGAGCGCCACGCTGGAATGGCTGTAGCTGCCGGTACTGTGCACCGACCATACCTCATCGAAACGGTGCGAGAAGTCGTAGCCGTAAATCTGCTCATGACGTTTGAACTGATCCAGCGCGCTGTCGCCCTCATAAAAGCCGTCGCTCAGCCAGCGGCCATTGTGGCTGTACAGCGTGCCTTCCGCCGGCACCGAGCCGTGATAGCCGCCTGAGGGATCTTTTTCCAGATAAGCACGCAGCAGCAGGCTGGTGTCTTCATCCGGCTGCCACAGCAGCTGGGGTGACAGCGCGTATTTCTCTTCGCGTGTGTGGTCGTACTGGGTATCGCTGTTGCGCGTGATGCCGGTCAGGCGGTACGCCCATTGATCGTTAATTGCGTCGGTGTAATCAAAGGCGGCGCTGTTGCTGGCATTGCTGCCGGTGGCGAAGCGTAAATGGCCCTGTGAAGCAAACTGCGGCCGCTTCGTGACCATGTTCACCAGCCCGCCCGGCACCGTCTGACCATAAAGGGCAGAAGAGGGGCCTTTAATTACGTCGATGCGGTCAAGGAACCAGTTATCCACCTGCAGGATGTTGAAGCTGCCGCCGTCGCTCATCACGCGCAGACCGTCAAGGAAGGTGTTGTCGACGTCACCGCCGTGGAAACCGCGCAGCGAAATGGTGTCGTAACGCGTGGCCGCGCCACCAAAGTTGGTGAAAACCCCCGGGGTATAGCCCAGCGCCTGGTTCAGATCCTGCGCGCCCTGATCGTCAATCTGCTGACGCGTCACCACAGAAATGGACTGCGGCGTGGTGACGAGTGGACGATCGCTTTTCGTGGCGCCGCTGCGGGTGGCGAGATAGCCCGCCGTAGGCGAGGTGGCGCTCTCCTGCGGCTGTGCGGTGACCACCAGAGAGGGTTCGGCTACGCCGAGTGCCGGAAACGCCAGCGCCAGCGCGCACAGCAGTCGGCCACGGTTGAGGGGGAACAGCGCGGTCATAATGATTCCTTTGGCTGAGAACAAAAGCCGCACCACACCAGCGCGGCGGTTAATGATGAGAAAAAGAGTCATTTTAATATTGAGAATTATTATCTTTTAGTAAGGGGTGTTTCAAGATGTAAAAGATAAGTAATGGAAAAGTGTGATGCGCAGGGGGGATGCCGCAGCACCGGGCGTGGTCATCGCCTGGCTGTGGCATCGGGCCTGAGAAGCAGGTGCGCACGGCGGCGCACCTGACTTCAGGGTTATTTCGCCGCGTTTAGCGTCGGCATTGAGGGGATGTCGCGCGTGCTGTTACAGGTTTTATCTTTCGGACAATACTTATCCAGCAGCTTCAGCGTTACGCCGTTGGTCCAGCCAAAACCGTCCTGCAGCGGATACTCGCCGCCGCCACCACCGCCCAGCTGGGCGCCGTCGACCACATACTTCTCAACCAGCTTGTGCTCGCGATCGTAAGTCTGCTGCACATTTTGCAGGAAGCGCTGACCGATCTGCTGTGCCAGCTGGTTCTGCTTGTAGTGCTCCAGACCTTCGACCGCTACCCACTGCAGCGGGGCCCAGCCGTTAGGCGCATCCCACTGCTGGCCGTTGTTTACCGTCGTGGTGACCAGCCCGCCCGGTTTCAGCAGCTGTTTTTCCACGGCGGCAGCGGTGCGTTCCGCCTGTTTGTCGCCCGCCAGCTGCATATACAGCGGGAACAGCGTGGCGGCGGTGAGCTGATTGTGCACCTGCTTTTTCTGGACATCGTAGTCGGCATACCAGCCCTGTTTGTCATCCCACAGGTAACGATTGATCGCAGCCTGGCGCTTCTCTGCATCCACCGCAAACTGCTGCGCTTTGTCATTCTGCTTTGCCAGCTTCGCGGCTTTCGCCAGCGTCTGCTCCAGGTGGAACAGCAGGCTGTTGAGGTCCACCGGGGCCAGCTGGGTGGTGCGAATCGAGGCCAGATTGTGCGCATCGGTGAACCAGCGTGAGCTGAAGTCCCAGCCCGAGGCGGCGCCCGCGCGCAGATCGCGATACACCTGCTGTTTATTGCGCTCAGGCGCTTTTTTCGCGGTGTTGACATCGTCCAGCCAGGATTCGGTGCGCGGCACGTCACGGTCATCCCAGTAGCGATTGAGCAGGGTGCCGTCGCTCAGTTTCACCACGCGCTTGCTCGCCTGGCCGGCAGCCACCTTGTCGCTGTCCGCCATCCAGTAGTCATACTCTTTTTGCAGCTGTGGCAGATACTGGCGGTAGACATCATCTCCCTTGTGGCTGGCCAGCAAATCCACCATCAGGCTGAAGAACGGCGGCTGCGAGCGGCTGAGATAATAGCTGCGGTTACCGTTAGGGATGTGGCCGTACTTGTCCAGCTCGCTGGCGAAGTTGTCCACCATATCCTGCACCCGATCCCAGTGGCCGCTCTCTGCCAGCCCGAGCATGGTGAAGTAGCTGTCCCAGTAATAGACTTCGCGGAAACGCCCGCCCGGCACCACGTACGGTTTCGGCAGTGGCAGCAGCGAATCGTACTGGCTGGCCGTTGGCGTGCTGCGCGTCAGCACCGGCCACAGGCCATTAATGTGCGCGCGCAGGCTCTGGCCGGCGGGCGGCACGTATTTATCCTGCGCTTTGGGCAGGATGAAGTTGGTGTCCACGAAGCGCCTGAGATCGAAATTACGCTGATTTTTCTGCATCTGCCAGTCGGCGAGAATCGACGCCGGGTCATATTTGGGGACCGCATCGGCAAAGGTTTTCTGGTCCGGATAAAATCTGGCCTGCTGCACGGCACTGAATAGTGGGCCGAGTCGCACATCCGGCGGCTGCGGCTGGGCGCTGAGCATGCGGCTGTTATCCTCAGCGTGCACAGCAGACGCGCTCAGCAGCGCCGCGCTGAGCAACAGGGTAAGACGCGCAGGCGTAAACACTACATTTTTTATCATCGGTTTTTCTCCTTGTCCGAAAAGGTGGTGCGCTAACGCATTGACCACCCGAACAACTTTAGACGTTAACGCGCCGCTTAGCCTTTTGCAGCGGCGGAAATGTGAAGCCTTCGCGATTAATCGCCGGAAAATTGCGGTGCCGCGCGGGTTTTTACTTGCCCTGCGCCGCTATTTGACTGAGGCTGAAAGAAAAAAAGGAGAGCAGTATGGAGATCATCTGGTATCACCCGTCACTGAATCCGCAGCCGTGGCTGGACGGCATGCGCCAGCGACTGCCGGCGGTGCGCATCCGCCAGTGGCAGCCGGGCGACAGTGCGCCTGCCGACTACGCCATTGTGCGATCGCCGCCGGTGGAGATGCTGGCGGGACGGGCGCTGCGTGGCGTATTCGCCATGGGGGCCGGCGTGGACGAAATTTTGCGGCAGCTGCGCACGCACCCTGAGATGCTGGCTGATGCGGTGCCGCTCTACCGGCTGGAAGACACCGGCATGGCACGCCAGATGCAGGAGTATGCGAACTGGTGCGTGCTGGGCTGGTTCCGCCGCTTCGCCGACTATCACCAGCAGCAGCGACAGGCGCTATGGCAGCCGCTGCCGGACCGCGAACGTGCTAATTTTACCATTGGCGTGCTGGGGGCCGGCGTGCTCGGCCGCAGCGTACTGGAGAGCCTGCAGCAGTGGGGCTTCCCGCTGCGCTGCTGGAGCCGCTCGCCGAAGCAGATTGCCGGTGTCAGTACCTTTCACGGCCGCGCGCAGCTAACGGAATTTCTTGCCGGCACGCAGATACTGATTGATTTGCTGCCCGCCACGCCGGAAACCAGCAACCTGATCGATGGCGCCTTTCTCAGCGCGCTACCGCGCGGCGCCTGTTTCCTCAACCTCGCGCGCGGTGCGCACGTGGTAGAGGCCGATCTGCTGGCGGCGCTGGAGAGCGGTCAGCTGGCCGCCGCCGCGCTGGACGTATTCCAGGTGGAGCCGCTGCCGGCCGCGAGTCCGCTGTGGTCTCATCCGCGTGTCATGATTACCCCGCATAATGCCGCCACCACCTTGCCGCATGAGGCGATGGACTATATCGCCGGTGCCATCACGGCACTGGAGCAGGGCCAACAGCCGCGCGGTCTGGTCGATCGCCAGCGCGGCTATTAATTCAGCAGAGGAGAAGAGGATGTATCCCGTCGATTTACATATGCACACCGTGGCCAGCACCCATGCGTACAGCACGCTGCACGATTACGTCGCGCAGGCGAAACAGAACGGCCTGAAGCTGTTCGCCATTACCGATCACGGTCCGGACATGGCCGATGCGCCGCACTACTGGCATTTTGTCAATATGCGCATCTGGCCGCGCGTGATTGACGGCGTCGGCGTGCTGCGCGGCATTGAAGCCAACATCAAAAATCAGCAGGGTGAGATTGATTGCAGCGGGCCGATGCTGGATGCGCTGGATCTGATCGTCGCCGGCTTCCATGAGCCGGTCTACGCACCGCGCGACAAGGCTCACCACACTGAAGCGATGATCGCCACCATGGCCAGCGGACTGGTGCACATCATCAGCCATCCGGGCAACCCAAAATTCCCGGTGGATATTCGCGCCATCGCGGAAGCCGCCGCGCACTACGATGTGGCGCTGGAGATCAACAACTCGTCGTTCACCCATTCGCGTCCGGGCAGTGAACCTAACTGCCGCGCGATTGCGGAAGCGGTGCGTGACGCCGGTGGCCGGCTGGCGTTTGGCTCCGATTCGCACACCGCCTTTACCCTCGGTGATTTCGAACACTGCCTGCGTATTACGCGCGAAGTGGATTTTCCGCAGGATCGCGTGTTAAATGTCACGCCGCGTCGCCTGCTCGACTTTCTCGAACAGCGCACCGGCAAACACATTGCGGAATTTGCCGACTTTTAACTTTTTTGCCTCAAGGAATTCTGTTGCATGAATGAGTTTTCCATTCTCTGCCGCGTCATCGGCTCGCTGTTTAATCGCCAGCCGCAGGACCCGCTGCTGGTGCCGCTGTTCACCCTGCTGCGCGAAGGCAAACTGAAAGATCAGTGGCCGCTGGAGCAGGATGAACTGCTGACCCGGCTGCAGCAGAATAGCGATCCGCAGGCGCTGGCGGCGGATTACAACGCGCTGTTCGTCGGCAGCGACTGCAGCGTACCGCCGTACGCCTCACAGTGGCCGAACGGACCGCAGGAAGCCGAGGTGCGGGCGTTTTTAACCTCACGCGGTATGCCACTGAGCGAGTCGCCGGCCGATCACTTTGGCGTGCTGCTGCTGGCGGCCTCCTGGCTGGAAGATCAGTCTGCGGAAGATGAGGCGGCGGCCCAGCTGGCGCTGTTCGATGACTACCTGCTGCCGTGGTGCGGCGCCTTCCTCGGTAAAGTGGAAGCCCACGCCACCACCGCGTTTTATCGCACGCTGGCGGCGCTGAGCCGTGAGGCGATTCAGGCGATGTATGACGAACTGCGTGAAGAGGGTGACGACGCCTGAGTCGTCACCAGCAGGGATGGCTGCTGCCGGGCAGTTGCGCCGGTGCCGCGCACAGCATCGGCGTACCGGGCAGATAAGCCGCGGCGCGCAGGCGCTCGCCAATCCCCCAGCGATTGATCTCCAGCGCGCTCAGCGCATCGTGCGGCTGCGGCGTAATGCCACGCTGTTCGCCTTGTGGCGCTGCGCCGTGCTTCTGAAGCAGCAGCGCGGTACGCGCCAGCGACAAACGCGCCTGCCAGCCGGTGCCGTTAACGCGGCGCTGGCGTAATCCTTCCAGCACCGCGGCCGCCATCATATAGCCGGTGGCGTGATCCAGCGCCTGCACCGGCAGCGGCGTCGGTTTAACGCCTGCCTGCCAGCGCATACCCTGTTCGGCGATGCCACAGGCCATCTGCACCAGGCTGTCAAAACCGCGCCGGTTGCGCCACGGCCCGTGCCAGCCCCAGGCGTTGAGGCTGACATCCACCAGCCCCGGCGCCAGCCGCTGACGGCTCTCCGCATCCAGCCCCAGCTTTTCCAGTGCGTCCGCGCGGTAGCCGTGCACCAGCACATCCGCATGCTGTAGCAGCGTAATCAGCCGATCGCGCCCGGCGCGGGTTTTGATATCCAGCTGCGCGCAGCGTTTGCCGCAGTTGATCTCCTCTTCCAGCGTCGGTTCACGCCAGTCGGGCGGATCGATGCGCAGTACCTGCGCGCCGAGGCTGGCCAGAAAGCGGGTCGCTACCGGTCCGGCAATGATGCGCGTCAGATCCAGCACCCGCACGCCCAGCAGCGGTCGCGCCGGCAGCAGCGCCCAGCCCGGCGTGGGCGCTTCGGCGGTTGCCCGTTGGGCAATCAGCGCTTCTTCGCTTACCGCCAGCCCCTGCGCGTGCTGCTGCCACTGCTGTGCGCTGCGCATCCAGGCGGCACAGCCGCCGGCGTCGACCACGGCCTGCTCCAGCGCATGTCCCTGCCAGCGTGCCACCCCCGCCGCCAGCGATGACCGATCGGCGTGCTCGCCCAGCACGCGTGCCATGGCGGCGCGATGATGCGGTGCGTTGGTGTGCAGGCGGATCCAGCCATCCTCGCACGGATAGTCACCGGCCAGCGCATCCCACTGGGCGCCTGGCGGACGGTTCAGCGGCGTCAGGCTGTGCTGAAACCAGCGCGAGGCCAGCCGGACGTTAACGCTGACCGGGGCCGGGCGCTCCAGCAGATCGCTCAGCGCCTGGCTGGCGAGGCCGATGCTGGTGGCGGCGAGTTCGCTAACGGCAAAAGCCGAGGGAAAGCTGTCGGTCTGAAGAAAGTGGATCGTTGGCGCGTGTTCCGCACCCCGCAATCCCTGCCACAGTTGCTGCCACAATGCGGCAGCGCGTTGAGAATCCATGCTAAACCTCCGGAAAACACGCAAGCTTCAAGCATAGCAGAGTGGATCAGCGGCGGCGCAGGCGCGGAAAGCGGGCATGCATGCGCAGGTTACGCAGGTTAATCACCGCAATCGCCGTCCCCAGCACCACCAGCGACGCACCCAGAATTTTGAAGCTGTTCATGCTGTCGCCCAGCACCAGCACGCCCATCAGTACCGCCAGCACCGGCGTCAGCAGCGAGTAGGGCATGATCAGGTTGACGTTATATTTTTTCAGCAGCGCGTACCACAGCGTGTAGGCGACAATTGACGAGGCGAGGGCGCTGTACAGGATGCCAAACCAGCCGCGCCAGCCGGCGTGGCTCAGCGCGGTAAACTGCTGCGATTCGGTCAGCCACGAGGCCGCGCCGACAATCGGCACCGCAAGGAAGGAGATCCAGCCGGTAAGCGTCAGCGGTTTAATCGGCGGTGACTTTTTCACAATCATATTGCTCACCGCCCAGCCGGTGGCGCTGCACAGCAGAATACACAGCACCCACCACGCCGGAATTGTCGGGCTGCCGGAGAGCACCACCACCCCGGCCAGCGAGATGGCGATACCGCACAGCTGCACCAGCCGCAGTTTCTCTTTCAGCACCACCATCGCCAGCAGCATGGCAATCGGCGTGCCCAGCTGGACCACAATGGCGCCGGTGCCGGCATCGGTATAGCGCATGCCGACAAACAGCAGCGAAAAGTGCATGAAGCCAAAGTTAAACGCCAGCGTCAGCAGCCACGGCAGCTGGGCGCGCGTGATGCGGCAAAACGGCACCAGCACGATAGCCACCACCACAAAGCGCATCCAGGTCAGAAACAGCGGCGGAAGCTCCAGCAATCCCCACTTTATCGCCACGTTATTAAACGCCCAGATGCACACCACCATCAGAACCAGAAAAAAATGCCGCACCGCCACGCTGCTGTCCTTTGTTTTATCGATGTTGTCACCGTCTAATGATGGCACGAAGGCGATCGGTTGGCGCACGTGGGCGACGCTTTTTTTCGTAATGGCATTAACTTATGCCGAAAAATCCAGGACAGGGGGCAAATTTACTGTCAGAGTGGATGTCCGAAACACGATCATTTGAGGACCGTATTCGGCATGACACAGATCCGCACCTTACCCCTTGCTCTGATTCAACTCGAAACGCCGCCGCCGCAGGTGGTGGCAAAAATTGGTGAACAACCACAATGGTTTATTGAAGCCCTGGCGCTACAGCCGGATGATTATGTCATTGTGCGGCCGCATCTCGGGGAAGAGCTGCCGGCTTTCTCTGGCATCAGCGGTGCGATTTTCAGCGGTTCGTGGGCGATGGTGACCGATCACGCCGACTGGAGCGAGCGCACCGCCGCCTGGATTCGTGCGGCCATCGACGCGCAACTGCCGCTGCTCGGCGTTTGCTATGGTCATCAGCTGATGGCCTATGCGCTGGGCGGTAAAGTGGGCGATAACCCCAACGGCTGGGAGCGCGGGCTGAAAACCCTGACGCGCACTCCGCATCGCGATCCGTGGCTGGCACAGTTGCCAGAGGCCTTCCCGGCGTGGTTGTCGCACCGCCAGTCGGTGCTGATACCGCCGCCGCAGGCACAGGTGCTGGCGCGTTCAGCGCTGGATGGTTGTCAGATCCTGCGCTATTCGCCGCAGGCGCTGTCAGTGCAGTTCCATCCGGAGTTCGACCATAACATCATGACCGCCTGTCTGCCTTCCGGCGTTAGCGATGATGGCGCGCAGCTGTCAGGCGAAGACTGGGCGCGCGAGCTGCTGCAGCGTTTCTGGCAGCAAACGCGCCCGCAGGCGCAGGCTCAGGGCGCGTAATGCCGCGTGCAGCGATAAACCCACGCGGGTGGCATATTCTTCAGCACCCGCTGGCGCTGCCAGGTGAAGTAGCGTGACAGGCTGGGCTGGGTCAGCGAGGTGTATTGAAACTGGACAAACACGCCGCGCGGCCCCAGTCCTTCATGCACCGCGCTGAGAATGGCGTCGCGCGTTGCGGGCGGCAGCGACAGCAGCGGCAGGCCGGAAAAAATCACATCGTACTCCCCGGACAGATACTCTGCAGAGCAGGCGCGCACCTGCATGCGCGCATCGTTCCAGCGGCGTAACCCTTTTACCAGCTCGGGACTGATTTCAAACACATCCAGCTGCGCCTGCGGTGCCATATGTGCCAGCAGATGACGGGTCAGCACGCCGTCGCCGGCGCCCAGCTCGGCAATGCGCAGGCTGTGCTCCCAGTTTACCGTTTCACACATGGCGCGACACAGGGCAGCTGAAGAGGGCGTGATGCTGCCCATTTTGCGCGGATTGCGGATAAATTGCTGAACGAAGTTCGCTTTGGCGCGCATTACCATCAGGGCTGAAGCCAGCATCTTGTTCTCCTGTTCACGGGTCTGCTTCATATTGACCGCACAAATCGCACATGTTCCGCTTTTCATCACGCTTATGGCCAAACTCGGAATTATCTGTCTGCGACAGGCGCAGGTTATGGCGTGACGGCAGGGCCGTTTCTTAATGCCCTCTTTTCCTTCGATGCGGTCACAGTTTCCCGCTGAGCGATCTGACAGGCTGGCATTGTTCGCTCAATGTTAATAACAAGTTTAAATGTTGTTAATCGCCACTCTGTCCCGCAAGGAGAAACACCATGCGTTACGCTGCTCCGGGAGAAACCGGTTCTCTCATCCATCTGCAATCGCGTTATGGCAACTTCATCAACGGCGAATTTGTTCCGCCGGTGAACGGTAACTATTTTGTTAACACCACGCCGATCAACGGCTCGACCATCGGCGAATTCCCGCGCTCGGATAAAAAGGATATCGACAACGCCGTCGCCGCCGCACAGGCCGCTGCGGACGCATGGGGCAAAACCTCGCCGCAGGCGCGTTCGCTGCTGCTGCTGAAAATTGCCGACCGGCTGGAAGCCAATCTGGAAGCCATCGCGGTCAATGAAACCTGGGATAACGGTAAGCCGGTGCGTGAAACCCTGGCGGCTGATTTGCCGCTGGCGGTTGACCACTTCCGCTACTTTGCCGGCTGCGTGCGCGCCCAGGAAGGCACCGCGGCAGAGATCGACGAGTTCACCGCCGCCTACCACTTTCATGAGCCGCTTGGGGTTGTCGGACAAATTATCCCGTGGAACTTCCCGCTGCTGATGGCAGCATGGAAACTGGCGCCGGCGCTGGGTGCCGGTAACTGCGTGGTGCTGAAGCCCGCCGAACAGACGCCGCTCTCCATAACCCTGTTGATGGAGCTGATTAAAGACCTGGTGCCGCCGGGCGTGATTAACGTGGTGCACGGCTACGGCAAAGAGGCCGGCGAGGCGCTGGCTTCGCATCCGGGTATTGCCAAGATCGCCTTTACCGGATCGACCGCCACCGGCGGCCACATTCTTGAGCTGGCGGCAAAAAGCCTGATCCCGTCCACCGTCGAGCTGGGTGGCAAGTCGCCCAACATTTTCTTCGAAGACATCATGCAGGCGGAGGAGAGCTTCATCGAAAAAGCGGCCGAAGGCGTGGTGCTGGGCTTCCTTAATCAGGGTGAAGTCTGTACCTGTCCGTCACGCGCGCTGGTGCAGGAGTCGATTTTTGAGCCGTTTATGGCGGCGGTGATGAAGCGCATTCAGACCATTAAGCGTGGCGATCCGCTCGATACCGAGACCATGATCGGCGCGCAGGCGTCGCAGCAGCAGTTCGACAAAATTCTCTCTTACCTGGAGATTGCGCAGCAGGAGGGCGCGCAGGTGCTGCACGGCGGCGGGGTGGAGAAAATCGGTGAAGCGTTTGCCAGCGGTTACTACATTCAGCCGACGCTGCTGAAAGGTGATAACAGCATGCGCGTCTTCCAGGAGGAGATTTTCGGACCGGTGGTCGGCGTGCTGACCTTTAAAGACGAAGCGGAAGCGATTGCCATCGCCAACGATTCGATTTACGGCCTCGGTGCGGGCGTGTGGACGCGCGATATTAACCGTGCTTACCGCGTAGGTCGCGCGATTAAAGCCGGTCGCGTCTGGACCAACTGCTATCACCTCTACCCGGCGCACGCCGCATTTGGCGGCTATAAAAAATCCGGTATTGGCCGTGAAACCCACAAAATGATGCTCGATCACTATCAGCAGACCAAAAATTTGCTGGTCAGCTACAGTACGCAACCTCTCGGCTTTTTCTGATTTAACCGGCAGCGGTGCGCGCCGCTGCCGCCTTCATGGCAACGTCACACAGCCCTGTCACAGTGCTGACAGAAAAAACAGATTATTCCCCCTGTTATTAAGACGCGTCTTGTCGATATTAAGAGACGTGAGTTTATACAGTAACGCACCATTTTTAAGGAGAGAAGATGAACACCCTGTACCACTTTCAGGAGCAGCACGACGAAGTGCTGGATGCGGTCGAAGAGAATATCATTACCGTAAATCTGCCGGGCCGCCAGGCGATCTACGTGATTGGCCAGAACGACGACGATGCCGATCTGTTGCTGGACGTGCAGTTGCGCGGTGTGTGAACGCCGCAGGGTCTGGCAGACAAAAAAAATCCGCAGCTTTTACGCCGCGGATTTTTTTATTGCTGGCCGGCTTATTTCACGCAGGCAGCACACTGGTTGTGGATCTGCTGGAAGAAGTCGTTGCCTTTGTCATCCACCAGGATGAACGCCGGGAAGTTCTCCACTTCAATTTTCCAGATCGCTTCCATGCCCAGTTCGGCATACTCCACGCACTCCAGACTCTTAATGCTTTGCTGCGCCAGCACCGCCGCCGGGCCGCCAATACTGCCCAGATAGAAGCCGCCGTGTTTATGGCAGGCATCCGTGACCTGCTGGCTGCGGTTACCTTTGGCCAGCATCACCATGCTGCCGCCGTTAGCCTGCAGCAGATCGACGTAGGAGTCCATGCGGCCGGCGGTGGTCGGACCGAGTGAACCGGACGCGTAACCTTCCGGCGTTTTCGCCGGGCCCGCATAGTACACCGGGTGATCTTTGATGTACTGCGGCAGACCTTCGCCGTTGTCGATGCGCTCTTTCAGTTTGGCGTGCGCAATATCACGCGCCACGATGATGGTGCCGTTCAGCGACAGACGCGTTGCTACCGGGTAAGCGGAGAGCTGGGCGAGGATCTCGCTCATTGGGCGATTGAGATCGACGCTGACCACTTCGCCTTCACCCTGCTGACGCAGCGCTTCCGGGATATAGCGGCCTGGATTGTCTTCCAGCTTCTCGATCCAGATGCCTTCGCGGTTAATTTTGGCTTTGATGTTACGGTCAGCCGAGCAGGAAACGCCCATGCCCACCGGGCAGGATGCGCCGTGACGCGGCAGACGCACCACGCGGATATCGTGAGCAAAATACTTACCGCCAAACTGCGCGCCGAGGCCGAGTTTCTGCGAGGCTTCCAGCAGTTCCTGTTCCAGTTGCACGTCACGGAACGCCTGACCGTGTTCGTTGCCTTCGGTCGGCAGCGAATCGTAATAGTGGGTTGACGCCAGCTTAACGGTTTTCAGCGTGCTCTCAGCGGAAGTGCCGCCGATGACAAACGCAATGTGGTATGGCGGACAGGCCGCCGTACCGAGCGACATCATTTTATCGATCAGGTAGTTTTTCAGCTTCGCTGGTGTGATCAGCGCTTTGGTTTCCTGATACAGATAGGTTTTGTTAGCAGAACCGCCACCTTTGGCGATGCACAGGAATTTGTATTCGTCGCCGTCAACGCTGTAGAGATCGATCTGCGCCGGCAGGTTGGTGCCGGTGTTGACCTCTTTGTACATATCGAGCGGCGCATTCTGCGAGTAGCGCAGGTTATCTTCGATAAAGGTGTTGTAAACGCCCTGAGACAGCGCGGCTTCATCGCCGCCGCCGGTCCAGACGCGCTGGCCTTTTTTACCCATGATGATGGCGGTACCGGTGTCCTGGCAGGTCGGCAGCACGCCTTTGGCGGCGATTTCCGAGTTGCGCAGGAACTGCAGCGCCACGTATTTGTCGTTCTGGCTGGCTTCATCGTCCGCCAGAATCGACGCCACCTGTTGCTGATGTGAGGCGCGCAGCATAAAAGAGGCATCGTGAAACGCCTGCTGTGCCAGCAGCGTCAGCGCTTTCGGGTCGACTTTCAGGACTTCTTCGCCGTCAAAGTTGGCCACCGAAACATGGTCGCTGCTCAGCAGATAGTACTCGGTATCATCTTTGGCGAGAGGAAAGGGATTCTGGTAGTAGAAGGGTTTGTTCGACATGTTGGCTCACTTAGCTTCGTGTTGCCCGCCAGCATGACGGGCGACAAATTAGGCGATCTGTTATTCGATTTTCTCTCGCCAGTCCGCGGCAAGAGCTGACTGGCGAGTATCATACCACTTTACCGCTATTACGCGGCTGCGTTTTTAACATCAAAGCAACATCATCAGAACATCATCACCATCCACGGGTAGGCAATGACCATCAGCGCCACCAGGAACAGGGCACCAAAGATGGTACCGAGACGCCAGTAGTCTTTGGTTGGCAGGTAGCCGCTACCGTAGTAAATCGGGCTTGGGCCTGTGCCGTACGGGGTGATAATGCCCATCACACCCAGTGAGGTACACATCATCAGGCAGAACACCGGCATGTTGATGCCCGGAATCGAGGCGGCAATGGTCAGCATGGCAGGCAGCAGGGCGGTGGTGTGCGCCGTGGTGCTGGCGAACAGATAGTGCAGCAGGTAGAAGGCGACCAGCAGTACCACCGCGGAAACCTGCGGGTCGTAGCCGTGCAGCAGCAGCGCACCTTCTTTACCCAGCCAGGCGATGAAGCCTACGCGCGCCAGTCCATCAGCCAGCGCGACCAGCGTGGCAAACCAGGCAAAGGTGTTCCAGGCGGCTTTGTTGCTGGTGATGTCGTTCCAGTTCAGCACGCCGGTCCACAGCATCAGCACGATAACCAGCAGGGCGGCCATCGCCGGTTCAATCCACGCAGTGGCGAAGATCCACATCATCAGCGCAGCGACCACGAACACCAGCAGCAGAATTTCATTGCGCGACAGCGGACCCAGTTTCTCCAGCTCGGCTTTGGCCCAGCGTGGCACTTCGTCATTCACTTTCACTTCTGGTGGATAGAGCCAGTAAGCCAGCAGCGGCATGGTGAGAATCAGCAGGATACCCAGCGGCAGGAAGGCGAGGAACCACATGCCCCACGAGATATCAAAGCCAACCACGCTTTTTACCAGCGCCAGCGCCAGCAGGTTAGGGGCCAGCGCGGAGAGGAACATTGAGCTGGTGATACAGGCGGCGGTGATAGCAACCCACATCAGGTAAGAACCAATTTTGCGTGCGCTTGGGTCGTTAGGTTTAGAACCGTACAGCGGCGGCAGGTTGGCAATGATGGGATAGATCGTCCCGCCGCTGCGCGCGGTGTTGGATGGCGTAAACGGTGCCAGCAGCAGGTCGGCAAAGGTGATGGCATAGCCGAGCGTCAGGCTGCGACGGCCGAGATATTTCACCAGAATCAGCGCCAGGCGGCGACCAAACTGGGTTTTATCGTAGCCGGCGGCAAACATAAAGGCGCCGAAAATCAGCCACACGGTGGAGTTGCCGAAGCCGCTCACCGCCCATTTAAACGCCTGTCCGGCCGTTTTGAACTTCGGATCGGCCAGTTCTGCCGGGCTGAACAGCACGTACTGGCTGAACAGCGCGATGATCACCACGCCGGTCAGGCCGATGACCGCGCCCGGCAGCGGTTCGAAGATCAGGCCGACAATCACCCCGACGAAGATGGCGAAGAAGTGCCATGCGTACGGCTCCAGCCCGGCAGGGGTAGGTACCAACAGCAACAGCACGGCAACCACGATCGGCAGGCACAACATGACGAGCCGGTTCTTTTTCCTCGGTGCGGCAGGTGGCGCCTTTAGGGGTTCACTCTGGGTTGTTTGTGTATTCATAGTTTTGGTCTGCAAGTTATGGGAATGCGATTGACGGCCCGGTCGGGTTGATTTTTTTAGTTACGAAACGCTTGTAGCAGATCAACCGGGACGTTTTAAAGTGTCTTTTACATGAATCTTCGTTATTGCAATTTTGCTTCGCGAATTATCAATTGAATGACGCTATGATGCGATTAATTAAAATATCTATTTTGATCTGGATCAATAAATTTATTAGCGGGTTTTTTGTTTTAACGTTTTGCGCCGTAATAAATGAACCAACAGGTGTAAAATATGTGTTAAAAGTGAACGGAACGGCAAAAATACCGCCAGAATCGGGCGAAAGGTGCTTTTTATCTCTTTGATAT
>NZ_NHZE01000048.1:0-26137 GCF_002207995.1 Pantoea sp. VS1 | reverse complement strand
TGTCTGATAAATTGTTAAAGAGCGGTGCGACGCGGCGTTCGGCCTGCTGTCGCGAGGTGGCGTATATTACGCTTTCCTCCTTCAGAGTCAAACACTTTTTTCAGCGTTTTTCTCCGGCGGAAGTTCTTAACGAAGCTTCCTGTCTACACCGCATTCCGTAAGTCGTTGTGCCGTGTCGATGGAGGCGCATTATAGGGAGTTGTTCGGCACGCGCAACCGCTAAATTCAATAAAAACAATCGTTCGCTGCATTCCACAGCAAAACCCCGCCTTATACCCGGTTACACACAAAGTTATCCACATCTGCAGCCGGTAATAAATTTAGGCGAGCATCGCGCAAACGTTTTCGCTACAATGCCCCGCGACGTCAAGGATGCCCCTTTTGGGGCGTTACCTGAGGTAAATGTTCTCTTCTATATATAGAGAGAGAAAGTTAAGCCTGATGTAACGCTCTTATTTACGCGAAACAAAGCCAAGGGATAAAACCACCATGCAACAACGTCGTCCTGTACGCCGCGCTCTGCTCAGTGTCTCTGACAAAGCCGGTATCCTCGAATTTGCTCAGGCCCTCTCCCATCGTGGTGTTGAGCTGCTCTCCACAGGTGGCACCGCACGCCTGCTGGCAGATGCCGGCCTGCCCGTCACGGAAGTTTCTGACTACACCGGTTTCCCGGAAATGATGGATGGACGCGTCAAAACGCTGCACCCAAAAGTGCACGGTGGCATTCTGGGCCGTCGCGGTACCGATGATGCCATCATGGCCGAGCACGCCATCAATCCTATCGACATGGTGGTGGTGAACCTCTATCCCTTTGCCCAGACCGTGGCGAAAGCTGACTGCAGCCTGGAAGATGCCGTTGAAAACATTGATATCGGCGGCCCCACCATGGTGCGCTCGGCAGCCAAGAACCACAAAGACGTGGCGATCGTGGTGAAGAGCAGTGACTACGACGCGATCATCGCGGAGCTCGATGCCAACGAAAACTCCCTGACGCTGGAAACCCGTTTCGATCTGGCCATCAAAGCCTTCGAACACACCGCCGCTTACGACAGCATGATTGCCAACTACTTTGGCAGCCTGGTACCGGCCTATCACGGCGAAAGCACCGCGCCGGCCGGCCGCTTCCCGCGCACCCTGAACCTCAACTTTATTAAAAAGCAGGATATGCGTTACGGCGAGAACAGCCATCAGGACGCTGCTTTCTATATTGAAGAGCAAGTCAGCGAAGCGTCGGTCGCCACCGCACAGCAGCTGCAGGGCAAAGCGCTGTCCTATAACAATATTGCCGATACCGATGCGGCTCTGGAGTGCGTCAAGGAGTTCAGCGAGCCAGCCTGCGTTATCGTCAAGCACGCTAACCCATGCGGCGTCGCCGCAGGCGATTCAATTCTTGCCGCCTACGAGCGCGCTTATAAAACCGATCCGACCTCGGCGTTCGGCGGCATCATCGCCTTTAACCGCGAGCTGGATGAAGCGACCGCGCAGGCGATCATCAGCCGTCAGTTCGTGGAAGTCATTATTGCGCCATCGGCCAGTGAAGCGGCACTGCGCGTGACCGCAGCCAAACAGAACGTCCGCGTTCTGGTGTGCGGTCAGTGGCAGAGCCGCGTGGCCGGTCTCGACTTCAAACGCGTCAACGGTGGCCTGCTGGTTCAGGATCGCGATCTCGGTATGGTCGATGCCAGCCAGCTGCGCGTTGTCAGCCAACGTCAGCCGACCGAACAGGAACTGCGTGACGCGCTGTTCTGCTGGAAAGTGGCGAAGTTCGTTAAATCCAACGCCATTGTGTATGCACGCGACAACATGACGATAGGTATTGGCGCGGGCCAGATGAGCCGCGTTTACTCTGCCAAAATTGCCGGCATCAAAGCCGCTGACGAAGGACTGGAGGTGAAGGGTTCCGCCATGGCTTCCGACGCCTTCTTCCCGTTCCGCGACGGCATTGATGCTGCGGCGGCAGTGGGCATCACCTGTGTGATCCAGCCGGGCGGTTCCATCCGCGATGATGAAGTGATTGCTGCCGCCGACGAGCACGGCATCGCGATGATCTTCACTGACATGCGTCATTTCCGCCATTAATAGCCTGGAGCCGTAACGATGAAAATTTTAGTGATTGGTAATGGTGGACGTGAACACGCGCTGGCGTGGAAAGCAGCACAGTCGCCGCTGGCAGAAACCGTATTTGTTGCGCCAGGCAACGCCGGTACCGCGCTGGAGCCGGCCCTGCAGAACGTGGCCATCAGCGCCACCGATATTCCGGCACTGCTGGCGTTTGCGCAGCAGGAAAACATCGACCTGACCATCGTCGGACCGGAAGCGCCGCTGGTGATTGGCGTAGTCGATGCGTTTCGCGCTGCCGGCCTGAAAATCTTTGGCCCGACGCAGGCGGCCGCGCAGCTGGAGGGCTCAAAAGCCTTCACCAAAGATTTCCTTGCCCGCCAGCAGATCCCGACGGCGGAATACCAGAACTTCACCGAGGTGGAACCGGCGCTGGCTTACCTGCGTGAGAAAGGCGCGCCGATCGTCATCAAAGCGGACGGTCTGGCCGCGGGTAAAGGCGTCATCGTCGCCATGACGCTGGCCGAAGCGGAAGCGGCGGTGCAGGACATGCTGGCCGGCAATGCATTTGGCGACGCAGGTCACCGCATCGTCATCGAAGAGTTTCTTGATGGTGAGGAAGCCAGCTTCATCGTGATGGTGGACGGCGATAACGTCCTGCCAATGGCCACCAGCCAGGATCACAAACGTGTTGGCGACGGCGACACCGGCCCGAACACCGGTGGCATGGGCGCTTACTCACCGGCACCGGTAGTGACCGATGAGATCCACCAGCGCGTGATGGATCAGATCATCTGGCCAACCGTCAACGGCATGAAAGCGGAAGGTAACACCTACACCGGTTTCCTGTATGCCGGTCTGATGATCGACAAAGCCGGTCAGCCGAAGGTGATCGAATTTAACTGCCGCTTCGGCGATCCGGAAACGCAGCCGATCATGCTGCGCCTGCAGTCGGATCTGGTCGCGCTGTGCCTCGCCGCCGTCGACGGCAAGCTCGATCAGCAGCAGTCACAGTGGGATCCGCGCCCGTCACTCGGCGTGGTGCTGGCCGCTGGCGGTTATCCGGGCGACTATAACACGGGCGATCAGATCCACGGTCTGCCGCTGGAAGACGTACCGGACGGGAAGGTATTCCATGCCGGCACCACCCTGAAAGATGATCTGGTGGTGACCAGCGGCGGTCGCGTACTGTGCGTGACTGCGCTGGGTGAAGATGTGGCGGCAGCGCAGAAGAATGCCTACGCGCTGGCGCAGCACATCTCATGGAACGGCAGCTTCTGCCGTAATGATATCGGTTACCGCGCGATTAACCGCAAGTAAGCCCCCGGCGGCGGCCAGCTGGTCGCCGCTAAAAATCGGCCTCTTTCGGCTGCCAGCGGCACTCATCTTCCGGCGTGGCACGCAGCAGCTGAATCCCCTCTGGCGCTTCCAGCCACGACAGGGTAATCGGCTTTTGCTGCCCCTGCTGCTGTCGATACAGCGTTGCCAGCGTGTCGCGATCGAACGCCACATTCACCTGCTGCCCCTCACAGTCACGAACCTGCGTACCGCCCTGCCAGTGCCCCTGCCGCAACAGTACCCGGCCACTCAGCAGTGCATTGCTCTGCGCCAGCATGCGCTGCGCATCAAACCGGTACAGCTCGACGCTGTCGGCGCTGACGGCTTCACGCCGGCCAGCCAGCTGTCGCTGCATAAAATTGAGGTTGCCCTGATGGTCGAAACGCAGGGTTACGTCGTCCGGCTGCTGGCCAGTGACGTGCCGTTCCACGCTCAGCAGTTTATCCGCCTGCCAGATATAGTCGGTGGTTTCCCGGCTATCGCCATTGAAAGGGGTGTAGACAGTACGCAGATGGACGGCTTCGTGGTCGCCGTTTTTACGCCAGATTCGCACCGTGCCACGGTCAGACAGATAGCCGCTGGCGGTGAAAGCCGGAAGATCGGGAGTGGTACTGCAGCCGGTGAGTAATACCCCGAGGAGGATGGCGCAGAGGCGCTGAGGAGAGATGTTCAGCATAGCAGGCCCCGGTAACAAAAAGGGGCGAAATCGCCCCTCTTTTAAAGCTAAACCGCGATGCGGAAAACTTACTTAACAGCGTCTTTCAGTGCTTTACCAGAGACGAACGCTGGCACGTTAGCTGCAGCGATTTTGATCTCTTTGCCAGTCTGCGGGTTGCGACCGGTACGCTCAGCGCGGTGGTTCACTTTAAAAGTACCAAAACCAACCAGTTGTACAGCATCACCTTCTTTCAGAGACTCAGTGATCGCAGCCAGGGTAGATTCCAGCGCAGCTTTAGCCTGGGTTTTAGACAGGTCCGCTTTCTCTGCGATCACATCAATCAGTTGAGTCTTGTTCATAAGTTATCCTTAAAGTGTATTTATCGCTTGCTAAGCAACGAGTGCGAGGGAAAAGCCATATTCTGGCACTCTTCAGCCTGCACGCACCGATAGCCACAATTTTCAGCCCCCCAAATGTAGACCAGACAGGGGGCTGATGTGAAGCCTCCAGGCGCGGTAATTCGGGCCTGAAGTCACGTTTTCTCGCCTTATTGCTGAAAAATTATACCGATGTTACTGATTCCGGCTTCACGCAGGTCTGCACGTAGCCCTTTGATTAGCTCCAGGTCCCGTTCTTCGCACTCTGCCAGCAGGCGAAAAATCTCCCACTGCAGGTCCCATTCGTCAATTACCGCCTGGTTGTCACGCAGCTCTTCGTCGCTCATTTCGCGACCGGCCTGGGTCATTTCGAGGATGGCCACGGTGGTGATCGACGTGCGGCTGACTTCGATGGCGTGCTCCAGCGTTTCACCGCTCAGCTGCGCGTGCAGGAGTTCACTCAGCGCCACGCAGGCGTCAATTGCCGGGTGCACACCGTAAACGTCAAAGTCGTCACCGTTTGGGATCGCCGCTTCCAGTTTCTCCAGCTGGCTGTCGAAATTGATTTTGGCATCCTTCACCGTCAGGCTTTCCCACACCAGGTCGAGAATGCGGCGATAGAGCTGCGGATCGGCAAACTCGGTCTGCTGACAGAAGGCCCAGTAATTGGGGAACATCCGCTCGCACAGACAGGCCATAAAGGTCATGTGCTGCCAGCTTTCCAGCTTCGCCAGACGCAAATGGACGGGGTTCTGTAACATCAAACTTACTCTCGGTAGATTAGCTGGCGGCAGTGTACCGCAAAAGCCGCACACAAACAGCGTTAGCGCGCATTTTGCCACTTCACAAAAGCGGGACGGCCAGACGCCACGGCATCGGCCCAGCGCGTTGGCTCCGGCAAGCGGTAGCCGGCCATGCAGGCTTCAACCCAGTGCAGTGCGCTGTCGAGGCTGACGCGGTGGCCGGTTGAGACAAACAGCGGGTTGCAGCGCGTCTTGCTGCGCCACACCCAGGCAATCTGCTCGCCTTTATCCATCAGCGGCTGACGACTGCCCGGTGCC
The DNA here is from genome assembly GCF_002207995.1 of Pantoea sp. VS1. Lineage (NCBI taxonomy): Bacteria > Pseudomonadati > Pseudomonadota > Gammaproteobacteria > Enterobacterales > Erwiniaceae > Pantoea > Pantoea sp. VS1. The sequence goes on along the minus strand of NZ_NHZE01000048.1, from coordinate 20,645 downwards.
GCATCCAGCTCAGCGAAACGGCCGCACAGGCGCTTTTTCGCTACGCCGATGGTTGGCACATCCAGCAGCGAGCCGAAATGCGCAGCAACGCCCAGCCGGCGCGGATGAGAGATGCCATGGCCATCGACGAACAGCAGATCGGGCCGCTGCGACAATTGCTGCCACGCCGCCTGCAGGGCTGGAATTTCGCGAAACGAGAGAAAACCGGGGATGTAAGGCATGGTGGTCGCGACACGCGCGATGCGATGCTCCACCAGCGTTAATGAAGGGTATTCGAGGATCACCAGGGCGGCGCGCGTTACCTCGCCGCCCTGTTCAAAACCGACATCGGCGCCGCCAATAAAGCGCGGCGGCAGTACGTCAAAATCATCCTGCCGCACCACGCTGGCGGCGAGCTGTACCTGTTGCTGTCGTAGTGCGGCTAAATCCATGCTTATCCCTGATGATATGGTCGTGATAACCGATGCACCGCCTCCACAAACGCGCCAGCGTGCTCTGGCGGAACATCCTGATGAATCCCGTGACCGAGGTTGAAGACGTGGCCTTCGCCTGCGCCAAAGCCTTCCAGAATCCCCGCCACTTCCTGCTCAATTCGTGCAGGGGGTGCATACAGCATAGACGGATCCATGTTGCCCTGCAGCGCGACTTTATCGCCCACGCGGCGCCGCGCTTCGCCAATATCGGTGGTCCAGTCAAGGCCCAGCGCATCACAGCCGGTGGCCGCCATCTCTTCCAGCCACTGGCCGCCGCCCTTGGTAAACAGGGTGATGGGCACGCGTCGTCCTTCGTTCTCATGCAGCACGCTGTCGACGATTTTGTGCATGTAATAGAGCGAGAACTCGCGATAGTCGCGCCCGGTCAGCACGCCGCCCCAGGTATCAAACACCATCACCGACTGCGCACCCGCTTTAATCTGCGCGTTGAGGTAAAGGATCACGCTCTCTGCCAGCTTATCCAGCAGCGCGTGCAGCGTCTGCGGCTCGGCGTACATCATCTTCTTGATTTTGGTGAAAGCCTTGCTGCTGCCGCCTTCTACCATGTAGGTTGCCAGCGTCCACGGGCTGCCGGAGAAACCGATCAGCGGCACTTCGCCTTTGAGGTTGTGACGGATGGTGCGCACCGCATTCATCACGTAACCCAGCTCCTGCTCCGGATCCGGCACCGGCAGTTTATCCACATCGGCACGGCAGGCGATGGGGTGGGAGAAACGCGGGCCTTCGCCGGTCTCAAAGTAGAGTCCCAGGCCCATCGCATCCGGAATGGTCAGGATATCGCTGAAGAGGATCGCGGCATCCAGCGCATAGCGGCGCAGCGGCTGCAGGGTGACTTCGCACGCCAGCTCCGCGTTCTTACACAGCGACATAAAATCACCGGCTTCAGCGCGCGTGGCTTTGTATTCCGGCAGGTAACGCCCGGCTTGTCGCATCATCCATACCGGGGTGATATCCACCGGCTGGCGTAACAGGGCGCGCAGATAACGATCGTTCTTCAGTTCACTCATAATGGGCTCTCTCATGCTAAGGCCGGCAGTGTAGCATTTTCACGCCGCGCTGGCGCGACACAGCGCAACCGTATCTTCAATCAGCCGGCGCGCCACGGTGCCCGGCGGCGGCAACAGGGGCAGATCGTCGTAGCGATACCAGCCAGCATCCAGCAGCTCTTTACCATCGTGCTGCAGCTCGCCGCCATCGTACTCCGCCATGAATGCCATCATCAGCGAGTGCGGGAACGGCCACGGCTGCGAGGTCACGTAACGCACATTTTTTACCCGCACGTTGCTCTCTTCCATCACCTCGCGGGCCACCGCCTGCTCCAGCGTTTCGCCGACTTCGACAAAACCGGCCAGCACGGTGTAGATGCTGTTGCGATGGCGCGCATGGTTTGCCAGCAGGATCTCCTCACCGCGACGAATCGCCACAATGATGCAGGGGGCGATTTGCGGATAGTAGCGCTCGCGGCAGTGGCTGCACAGGCAGGCAAATTCGCGCTTGCTGTGCTGCATTTCATGGCCGCAATAGCCGCACCAGCGATGCGAACGGTAGAACTCTGCCAGCTGCACGCCGCGCCCGGCGAGCTGAAACAGACCGACATCTTCGTCAATCAGCTGGCGCACCGAGGCCATATTGTCCGGACGCGCTTCGCATACCAGCCAGACGTTTTCGCCCTGCCACTCGCCAATCACTCTGCCGCTGCTGCCGGTCAGGCCAAACTCGCCGGATAAGCCATGCGGCAACTCGCCTTGCGGCAACCAAAGTTTCTGCGCGGAGCTGACAATCCACCAGCCAGCGTCTACGCTTGAGATCTCACGTTGCATCTTAATCGTTGTCCTTAGCGTCAAATGGCACGCTGAAATCCTGATGTTAAGTGTGTAATAAACAACTATAACTCACCTGGAGCCCCGTATGCTTACCCAGTTAGATAACCTGACCGAGCGTGTAGGTGGCGGTAATGAATTAGTCGACTCATGGTTGCGCGCCCGTCGACAGCTGCTCGTCACCTATTACGAGTTAATTGGCATGAAGCCGAACAAAGAAGCGCTGACCGCGCTGGATGAACAGGCGCTGGATGCGTTTTGCCATCGTCTGGTGGACTATCTCTCTACCGGCCACTTCAGCGTTTACGAGCGCATCATCAGCGAGATGTCCGGCGACAGCCCGATGATTGCGGCGGCGCAGATCTATCCGGCGCTGGAAGGCAATACTGAACGTCTGATGCAACTGTATGACAGCCATCTGCAGCAGGCCATTAATGACGACAACTGCGTGGATTTCCAGCAGGCGCTGTCAGAAGTGGGCGAAGCGCTGGAGTCACGCTTTACGCTGGAAGACAAACTGATTCAGCTCGCCTGGGATAACCAGCTGGCGCGCCCGCCGGTGGCCAATGACAGCACCATTGCTCGTCCGGCCTGAACCGCTGCAGTTGTAAAAGACTTGTTATTCAGGAAAAGCCCTTTTATGCTGAATGGGCTTTTTTATTGTCTTTTTAAACGACAATCCACAATCAAACTTTGCGATATAAGCGCAGCGTGCAACAGTCAGTAAAGTCGCTTATCGCGTAAAACGTAAACTTGTCGGAGTGCCCTTAGGGGCTGAGACCGTTAATTCGGGATCCGCGGAACCTGATCAGGTTAGTACCTGCGAAGGGAACAAGAGTAGATGTGATCAGCACGGTGCAGTCAGGCGCCCGCACCGTTTCTGTTACTCCTTCCGGACTCCGGACAAGCAGCTTCCCCTTGTTTTCAGGAAACTTGCTATGTCTGATGCTAAAACCTCACGTCGTGAACAACGCGCGCAGGCGCAAAAATTTATCGATTCGCTCCAGGGAACCGCCTTCCCTAACTCAAAACGGATCTGGATCAGCGGCAGCCGCGCGGATATCCGCGTCCCGATGCGCGAAATTCAGCTCAGCCCGACGCACACCGGCGGCAGCAAAGATCATCCGCAATACGCAGAAAATGAACCGGTGCCGGTGTATGACACCGCCGGTGCCTATGGCGATCCCCACGCGACCATCAATGTGCATCAGGGTCTGGCAAAATTGCGCGCCGGCTGGATTGCCGAACGCAACGACAGCGAAACCATCAGCGCACTCAGCTCAAGCTACAGTCAGCAGCGGCTGGCAGATGACGGGCTGGATCATCTGCGTTTTGAACACCTGCCGCAGCCGCGCCGGGCCAAAGCGGGTCGCCGCGTCACGCAGCTGCACTATGCGCGTCAGGGCATTATCACGCCGGAGATGGAGTTCATCGCGCTGCGCGAAAACATGGGCCGTGAGCGTATCCGCAGTGCAACGCTGTTGCAGCAGCACGCCGGCCACGGCTTTGGCGCGCAGCTGCCGGAGAATATCAGCGCCGAATTCGTGCGCGCTGAAGTGGCCAGCGGCCGCGCCATCATTCCTGCCAACATCAATCACCCGGAATCGGAGCCGATGATTATTGGCCGCAATTTTCTGGTGAAGGTCAACGCCAACATCGGCAACTCGGCGGTAAGTTCGTCGATTGAAGAGGAAGTGGAAAAACTGGTGTGGGCCACGCGCTGGGGGGCAGATACCGTGATGGATCTGTCGACCGGCCGCTATATCCATGAAACGCGCGAGTGGATTTTGCGCAACAGTCCGGTGCCGATCGGCACGGTGCCGATCTATCAGGCGCTGGAAAAGGTCAACGGTATTGCAGAAGATCTTAACTGGGACATTTTCCGCGATACCCTGCTGGAACAGGCTGAGCAGGGCGTTGATTACTTCACCATTCACGCGGGCGTGCTGCTGCGCTATGTGCCGATGACCGCACAACGGCTGACCGGGATCGTGTCGCGCGGCGGCTCAATCATGGCGAAGTGGTGCCTGTCACATCATCAGGAAAACTTCCTCTACCAGCATTTCCGCGAAATCTGTGAAATCTGCGCCGCCTATGATGTCGCGCTGTCGCTCGGTGATGGTTTACGTCCCGGCTCGATTCAGGACGCCAACGACGAAGCCCAGTTTGCCGAACTGCGTACCTTAGGCGAGCTGACGCAAATCGCCTGGCAATATGATGTGCAGGTCATGATTGAAGGCCCCGGTCACGTGCCGATGCAGATGATCCGCCGCAATATGACCGAGCAGCTGGAACACTGCCATGAAGCGCCGTTTTATACGCTGGGCCCGCTGACGACCGATATCGCGCCGGGCTACGATCATTTCACCTCCGGGATTGGCGCCGCCATGATCGGCTGGTTTGGCTGCGCGATGCTGTGCTACGTCACGCCGAAAGAGCACCTTGGCCTGCCGAATAAAGAGGATGTTAAGCAGGGGCTGATTACCTACAAGATCGCAGCGCACGCTGCCGATCTGGCTAAAGGCCATCCCGGCGCGCAGATCCGCGACAACGCCATGTCGAAAGCTCGCTTCGAGTTCCGCTGGGAAGATCAGTTTAATCTGGCGCTCGATCCGCATACCGCGCGGGCCTATCACGACGAAACCCTGCCGCAGGAATCCGGCAAAGTGGCCCACTTCTGTTCCATGTGCGGCCCCAAATTCTGTTCAATGAAAATCACCCAGGAAGTGCGCGAATTTGCCGCCCGCCAGCAGGCTGAAGCCCAGCCGATAGCGCTGGGGATGGCGCAAATGTCCGATGCCTTCCGTAGCCGTGGCGGCGAGCTGTATCACGCCGCCGATGCCCTGAAAGAGGAAAAATGATGACTGAAGCCTTCCCTGCCACCGCGCCAAAACTGGGACTCTATCCGGTTGTCGACAGCGTGTTGTGGATTGAACGCCTGCTGGCAGCCGGCGTGCGCACCCTCCAGCTGCGCATCAAAGATGGCGATGATCGCCAGATCGAAGCCGCAGTACGTGATGCCATCGCCCTGGGCAAACAGTACGGTGCGCGGCTGTTTATCAACGATTACTGGCGCTTAGCGATTAAGTACAACGCCTATGGTGTGCATCTCGGTCAGGAGGATCTGGATGTGGCCGACCTGGACGCTATCCGCCACGCCGGCTTACGCCTGGGTCTGTCGACACACGATGACGCCGAGCTGGATCGCGCACTGGCGCTGCGTCCGTCCTATATTGCGCTCGGCCACATCTTTCCGACACAAACCAAAGAGATGCCCTCTGCGCCGCAGGGCATTGCCGAGCTGAAGCGCCATCTGGCGCGGCTGCAGCATATTCCCACCGTGGCGATTGGCGGCATTTCGCTGGCACGCGTGCCGGAGGTGCTGGCGACCGGCGTCGGCAGCATTGCCGTGGTCAGCGCGATTACCCAGGCGGAAGACTGGCAGGCGGCCACCCGCCAGCTGCTGGCGCTGGTAGAATCCCCAGAGCATGTCGCAAAAGCGTTGTAACTGACTGCAACGGCGCTAAAAATCCGCGAATACGGCGCGCAAACGGCAGCAGTCAGGACTGGCACGTCCGGGGACAATCGCTAAAGTGAGCCTGCCCGCTGTCGCTTGCAGCGGGCCAGGGCTGGCTTCCCCGACTCTCTGTCCGGCCCTGCCTTTCCACCGTTATTCTGTCAGGGAGGTGATATGGCGCGTTTCCGCACTGCAGGCCTGCATGGCACGCTCCACGGCTGCGCCGAGGCTGGCAATCGCCTGCTCGGTTTGCTCATTCATTGGCAGACCATAATTGAGGCGCAGGCAGTTGCGATATTTACCCGCCGCCGAAAACAGCGAACCGACCGCCACCTGGATTTTCAGCTCCCGCAGCTCCGCATTCAGCCGCACCGCATCGAAAGCTTCCGGCAGCTCAATCCACATCAGGAAACTGCCCTGCGGCCGCGAGACGCAAATGCCGCAGGGAAAATAGTGGCGCACCCAGCAGCTAAACGTCTCATAGTTACGCTGATACACCTGGCGCATGCGGCGCAAATGCGGCAGGTAATGGCCCTGACGAATAAACTCCGCGACCGCATACTGCGGCTGCGTTGCCGTCGAACCGGTGCCAATATATTTCATGTGCAGTACGCGATCGCGATAGCGTCCCGGCGCGACCCAGCCCACGCGCAAGCCGGGCGCCAGGGTTTTGGAAAACGAACTGCACAGCAGCACGCGGCCATCCATATCCAGCGATTTGATGGTGATCGGACGCGGATACTCCCACGCCAGCTCGCCATAGACATCATCTTCAATGATCGCCGCGTCAAAGCGCTGCGCCAGCGTCAGCAGCGCGCGCTTACGCGCTTCCGGCATGATAAATCCAAGCGGATTATTACAGTTGGGTACCACCACCACCGCTTTGATTGGCCACTGCTCAAACGCCAGCTCCAGCGCCTCAAGGCTGATCCCGCTGACCGCATCGGTAGGGATTTCAATGGCGCGGATGCCCAGACCGCGCAGTGTCTGCATGGTGCCGTGAAACGCCGGCGACTCAACGGCAATGATATCGCCTGGCTCGCACACGGCGCGAATCGACACCGACAGGGCTTCATGGCAACCGGTGGTGATGACAATTTCTTCCGCCGTCAGCTGACAGCCGCTGTCAATCGTCAGCCGCGCAATCTGCTCACGCAGCGCTGCCACGCCGAGCAGGCTGTCATAGTTGAGCTGATCCATGTCCTGCTTCTGCGCCATGCGGCCCATGATTTTCCACAGCGGCTTGAGCGTCGGCTGGGTCAGGTCCGGCATGCCGCTGCCCAGCTGCAGCACGTCGCCATTAATGCGGCTGCTCAGCAGCTCCAGCACCGATTCCCACTGGGTGATCTCAACCGGACGCTGTACGGGTCGGGTCATCGCGGGCACCGGCGGCGTGGCTTTGCGGGTAGCGACAAAATAGCCGGAACGCGGCTGCGGCACGATAAGCTGCTTCTCTTCCAGCAGATGATAAGCCTGCTGCACGGTGCTGATGCTGACACCGTGCTCAATGCTGAGCGTACGCACCGAGGGCAAGCGTTCGCCGCTGCGATACAGCCCCTGCTCAATACGGTCTGAAAGCAGACAGGCCAGATGTTGATAGCGCGTCATTGTGTGCCTCGCTGCGTTAACGGTGATCAAAAATCAGTACAGATGACGCCTATTTCTACCATTCAGATCGGTACGGGCGCAATCTGTATGTTAAAGATAAGTGATTTTTTAATCTGTATTGCATTCGCCATCAGAGGGAAAATGTTGCTCAGACATCATACTGAGGGCTGGGATTATGGAATTCGATCAGAACCGGGCGGCAAAACCGTTCAGCGTGACCTTACTCGATATCTTTCGTGGCGGCGTGCGCGCGATCAAACGCTGGCAGGCCAGACGGGAAACGCGGGAGATTCTTTCGCACCTGAGTGATGCGCAGCTACGTGACATCGGGCTGACGCGTCAGGATATCAATCAGAAATAACGCGGATTTCAGACGAAAAAAAACCCTGCCGAGGCAGGGTTTTTTCATGGTCAGCAGAGCAGACGATTATTCGTCGTCGCTACCGCCCAGACCGGCGTTCAGCAGCTCAGCGAGGCTGGCAGAGGCTTCATCCGCAGTCACCTGCGGTGCAACCGGTGCTTCACCCGCCTGACGGCGACGCATACGATCCTGGTGGTAAGCATAACCGGTACCGGCCGGGATCAGACGACCCACGATAACGTTCTCTTTCAGGCCGCGCAGTTCGTCGCGCTTGCCTGCTACCGCTGCTTCGGTCAGGACACGGGTGGTCTCCTGGAACGATGCCGCAGAGATGAACGATTCGGTAGCCAGCGAGGCTTTGGTGATACCCAGCAGGTCACGCATGTACGTCGCGCCGATTTTGCCGTTCGCTTCCAGATCGCGGTTGGAGATCTTGATACGAGAGACTTCCGCCTGCTCGCCTTCCAGGAACTCCGAGCTACCCGCGTTCATGATGGTTGCTTTACGCAGCATCTGACGCACGATGACTTCGATGTGCTTATCGTTAATCTTAACGCCCTGCAGGCGGTAAACTTCCTGCACTTCGTTGGTGATGTAACGGGTCACAGCATGGACGCCACGCAGACGCAGGATGTCGTGCGGAGACTCTGGGCCGTCGGATACGACGTCACCACGTTCTACACGTTCACCTTCGAATACGTTGAGCTGACGCCATTTCGGAATCATCTCTTCATACGGATCGCTACCGTCAACCGGGGTGATCACCAGACGACGCTTGCCTTTGGTCTCTTTACCGAAGGAGATGATACCGCTGATCTCCGCCAGGATAGCTGGCTCTTTCGGACGACGCGCTTCGAACAGGTCGGCAACGCGTGGCAGACCACCGGTGATGTCCTTGGTACCGCCAGATTCCTGCGGAACACGCGCCAGGGTATCACCCGAGCTGATCTTCACGCCATCTTCCAGCTGCACAATCGCTTTACCTGGCAGGAAGTACTGTGCCGGCATGTCAGTGCCCGGGATCAGTACGTCGTTACCGTTGGCATCAACGATTTTCAGTGCCGGACGCAGGTCTTTACCACCCGCAGTACGCTCTGCAGAATCCAGCACCACCAGCGATGACAGACCGGTGAGGTCGTCAGTCTGACGGGTAATGGTCTGACCGTCGATCATGTCAGTGAAGCGGATGAAACCGCCCACTTCGGTGATAACCGGCATGGTGTGTGGATCCCAGTTTGCAACGGTTTCGCCCGCGGCAACCTGCTCGCCATCACCTTTCGCCATGACCGCACCGTAAGGCACTTTATAGCTCTCTTTGGTACGACCGAACTCGTCGATCATCTTCAGCTCAACGTTACGCGAGACAATAACCAGTTTCCCGGAGGAGTTGGTTACTGACTTGGCGTTGGTCAGCTTGATAGTACCTTTGTTCTTCACCTGAATGCTGGATTCAGCTGCCGCACGCGATGCCGCACCACCGATGTGGAAGGTACGCATGGTCAGCTGGGTACCCGGCTCACCGATGGACTGTGCTGCGATAACGCCGATGGCCTCACCTTTGTTGATGATGTGACCACGTGCCAGATCGCGACCGTAGCAGTGTGCACACACACCGAAGTCGGTTTCACAGCTCACCACGGAACGCACTTTAATCGCGTCCACGGAGTTCAGTTCAACCACGTCACACCAGTGCTCATCGATCAGGGTGTTACGCGGAATCAGGATGTCCGCAGTGCCCGGCTTCAGCACGTCTTCTGCCGTCACACGACCCAGTACACGCTCACGCAGCGGCTCTTTAACGTCGCCACCTTCGATGACCGGGGTCATCATGATGCCTTCGAATGTGCCACAGTCGTCTTCGGTGACTACCAGGTCCTGCGCCACGTCAACCAGACGACGGGTCAGGTAACCGGAGTTCGCCGTTTTCAGTGCGGTATCGGCCAGACCTTTACGCGCACCGTGGGTCGAGATGAAGTACTGGAGTACGTTCAGACCTTCACGGAAGTTCGCGGTGATCGGCGTCTCGATGATGGAGCCATCTGGCTTCGCCATCAGACCACGCATACCTGCCAGCTGACGAATCTGTGCCGCAGAACCACGCGCACCGGAGTCGGCCATCATGTAGATGCTGTTGAACGAAACCTGCTGCTCTTCTTCGCCGTGACGGTTGATCACGGTTTCGGTCTGCAGGTTATCCATCATCGCTTTGGATACGCGTTCGTTAGCCGCAGCCCAGATATCGATGACTTTGTTGTAACGTTCGCCCGCGGTAACCAGACCAGACTGGAACTGCTCCTGGATCTCGGCCACTTCCGCTTCGGCTTCTGCAATGATTTCTGCTTTCTTGGCAGGAATCACCATGTCGTCGATACCGACTGAGGCACCTGAACGGGCTGCATAGGCAAAGCCGGTGTACATGGTCTGGTCAGCAAAGATAACGGTCGGCTTCAGGCCCAGGATGCGGTAACAGGTGTTCAGCATCTTAGAGATCGCTTTCTTACCCAGCGCCTGGTTGACGATGGAGTAAGGCAGACCTTTCGGTACGATCATCCACAGGATCGCACGACCAATGGTGGTGTCGATCAGGCTGGTTTTCGCAACGAGCTCTTCCTGCTCATTTTTGCTGTATTCAGTGATACGCACTTTAACGCGTGCATGCAGCTCGGCCTGGCCAGCGCGGTAAACACGCTCAGCTTCTTTCGGGCCGGTCAACACCATGCCTTCGCCTTTGGCGTTCACTTTGTCACGGGTCATGTAGTACAGACCCAGAACAACGTCCTGTGAAGGAACGATGATTGGCTCGCCGTTCGCTGGAGACAGAATGTTGTTGGTAGACATCATCAGCGCACGCGCTTCCAGCTGGGCTTCCAGCGTCAGCGGTACGTGAACAGCCATCTGGTCACCATCGAAGTCGGCGTTATACGCCGCACACACCAGCGGGTGCAGCTGGATCGCTTTACCTTCGATCAGAACCGGTTCAAACGCCTGGATACCCAGACGGTGCAGGGTTGGTGCACGGTTCAGCAGTACCGGGTGTTCGCGAATCACTTCATCCAGGATATCCCAGACCACCGCTTCTTCGCGCTCAACCATTTTCTTGGCCGCTTTAATGGTGGTCGCGAGGCCACGCAGTTCCAGCTTGCCGTAGATGAACGGTTTGAACAGCTCCAGTGCCATTTTCTTCGGCAGACCGCACTGATGCAGACGCAGGTATGGACCTACGGTGATAACCGAACGACCGGAGTAGTCAACACGTTTACCCAGCAGGTTCTGACGGAAACGACCCTGCTTACCTTTGATCATGTCGGCCAAAGATTTCAGAGGACGTTTGTTAGAGCCGGTGATGGCACGACCGCGACGGCCGTTATCCAGCAGGGCATCTACCGCTTCCTGCAGCATACGTTTTTCGTTACGTACGATGATATCTGGCGCAGCCAGATCCAGCAGACGCTTCAGACGGTTGTTACGGTTGATCACGCGACGATACAGATCGTTCAGATCCGACGTAGCGAAACGACCGCCGTCCAGCGGTACCAGCGGACGCAGATCTGGCGGCAGTACCGGCAGAACGGTCAGGATCATCCACTCTGGCTTGTTGCCAGACTGCACGAACGCTTCCAGCAGCTTGATACGCTTGGTCAGCTTTTTACGTTTGGTCTCAGAGTTGGTTTCGTTCAGCTCTTCACGCAGCTGCTCGCACTCCTGCTCCAGATCCATATTTTTCAGCAGCGCCTGGATAGCTTCCGCACCCATCTTCGCGTCGAATTCGTCACCGAACTCTTCCAGCGCGTCAAGGTACTGCTCTTCGGTCAGAATCTGACGTTTTTCCAGGTTGGTCATGCCGCCTTCGACCACAACATAAGATTCGAAGTACAGCACGCGCTCGATGTCACGCAGCGGCATATCCAGCAGCAAACCGATGCGGGATGGCAGTGATTTCAGGAACCAGATGTGCGCGGTCGGCGAAGCCAGCTCGATGTGGCCCATACGCTCACGACGCACTTTGGTCTGCGTGACTTCTACGCCACACTTCTCACAGATCACGCCACGGTGTTTCAGACGCTTGTACTTACCGCACAGGCATTCGTAATCTTTTACCGGTCCGAAAATACGGGCACAGAAAAGACCGTCACGCTCCGGCTTGAAGGTACGGTAGTTAATGGTTTCCGGCTTTTTAACTTCACCGAAAGACCAGGAACGGATCATGTCTGGCGAGGCCAGCGCAATTTTGATCGCATCAAACTCTTCGGTTTTAGTTTGCGCTTTCAGAAACTTAAGTAAGTCTTTCACGGATTAGCTCCCGTCGGAGTGGAACTCTCAGGGACGCGCCAGGCGCGTCCCATAACCAGTACTTGCGAGTGCTTACTCGTCTTCCAGCTCGATGTTGATACCCAGCGAGCGAATCTCTTTCAACAGTACGTTGAAGGATTCCGGCATGCCCGGTTCCATCTGATGGTTGCCGTCAACGATGTTTTTATACATCTTGGTACGGCCGTTGACGTCATCAGACTTAACGGTAAGCATTTCCTGCAGGGTATACGCGGCACCGTATGCTTCCAGTGCCCACACTTCCATCTCACCGAAGCGCTGACCACCGAACTGCGCCTTACCACCCAGCGGCTGCTGCGTAACCAGGCTGTAAGAGCCGGTAGAACGGGCGTGCATCTTGTCGTCGACCAGGTGGTTCAGTTTCAGCATGTACATGTAACCTACGGTTACCTGACGCTCAAACTGCTCACCGGTACGGCCGTCGAACAGGGTGATCTGACCGGAAGAAGGCAGACCGCCGAGCTGCAGCAGCTCTTTGATTTCGCTCTCTTTCGCACCGTCGAACACTGGCGTCGCGATTGGCATACCTTTTTTCAGGTTCTCTGCCAGACGCAGCACTTCGTCGTCCGAGAAGGTGTTCAGGTCAACTTTCTGACGCACATCGGTGCCCAGATCGTAAGCACGCTGGATGAACTCACGCAGTTTGGCGACTTCTTCCTGCTTCTTCAGCATCGCATTGATCTTCTCACCAATGCCTTTCGCCGCCATACCCAGGTGGGTTTCCAGAATCTGACCGATGTTCATACGCGATGGTACGCCCAGCGGGTTCAGTACGATGTCGACCGGCGTACCGTTCTCATCGTATGGCATGTCTTCGATTGGGTTGATCTTCGAGATAACACCTTTGTTACCGTGACGACCCGCCATTTTGTCACCAGGCTGAATCTGACGCTTAACGGCCAGATACACCTTGACGATTTTCAGCACGCCCGGTGCCAGATCGTCGCCCTGAGTGATCTTGCGACGCTTCGCTTCGAGTTTCTTCTCAAACTCGTGCTTCAGCTCGTCATACTGCTCAGCCAGCTGCTCCAGCGCGTTCTGCTTCTCTTCGTCGGTCAGACCGAGTTCCAGCCAGCGCTCACGTGGCAGCTTGTCCAGTTTCTCCGCTTCCACGCCACCTGAAATCAGGACGGCCTGGATACGGCTGAACAGGCCCGCTTCGAGAATCTGCAGTTCTTCAGACAGGTCTTTTTTCGCCTGCTTCAGCTGCATCTCTTCGATTTCCAGCGCGCGCTTGTCTTTTTCCACGCCATCGCGGGTGAAGACCTGTACGTCGATAACCGTACCGGAAACGCCGTTTGGCACGCGCAGTGACGAGTCTTTCACGTCAGAGGCTTTTTCACCGAAGATTGCACGCAGCAGTTTCTCTTCTGGCGTCAGCTGGGTTTCACCTTTCGGCGTGACCTTGCCTACCAGAATGTCGCCACCGGTCACTTCCGCACCGATATACACGATGCCGGATTCATCCAGTTTGGAGAGCGCAGCTTCACCCACGTTCGGGATGTCAGCGGTGATCTCTTCCGGCCCCAGTTTGGTGTCACGCGACACGCAAGCCAGTTCCTGAATATGGATGGTGGTGAAACGGTCTTCCTGTACGACACGCTCAGAAACGAGGATGGAGTCTTCGAAGTTGTAACCGTTCCATGGCATGAACGCCACGCGCATGTTCTGACCCAGCGCCAGCTCACCGAGGTCGGTAGACGGGCCGTCAGCCAGCACGTCGCCACGCTCGATAGGTTCACCCAGAGAAACACACGGCATCTGGTTGATGCAGGTGTTCTGGTTAGAACGGGTGTACTTGGTCAGGTTGTAGATGTCGATACCTGCTTCGCCCGGATACATCTCGTCTTCGTTAACTTTGATAACGATACGTGACGCATCGACGTACTGCACGGTACCACCACGTTTCGCGACGGCAGTTACACCGGAGTCGACCGCAACAGCACGTTCCATACCGGTACCAACCAGCGGCTTGTCAGCACGCAGGGTAGGTACAGCCTGACGTTGCATGTTCGCACCCATCAGGGCGCGGTTAGCATCATCGTGCTCCAGGAACGGGATCAGTGACGCACCGACAGAAACCACCTGCTGGGTGGAAACGTCCATGTAGTCAACCTGATCGCGGCTGAACAGGCTCGATTCACCTTTGCTACGGCAGGTGACGAGATCGTCAACAAAGCTGCCATCATCGGCGAGGTTGGTGTTCGCCTGAGCGATAACGTAGTTACCCTCTTCGATAGCAGAGAGGTAATGAATTTCATCACTCACTTTACCGTCAACCACGCGGCGGTACGGCGTTTCGAGGAAGCCGTATTCGTTAGTCTGCGCGTAAACAGAGAGTGAGTTGATCAGACCGATGTTCGGACCTTCCGGGGTTTCGATTGGACATACGCGACCGTAGTGAGTCGGGTGTACGTCACGCACTTCGAAGCCGGCGCGTTCACGGGTCAGACCGCCTGGGCCCAGAGCAGAGATACGACGTTTGTGCGTAATCTCAGACAGCGGGTTGTTCTGGTCCATAAACTGGGACAGCTGGCTGGAACCAAAGAACTCTTTCACCGCGGCCGAAATTGGCTTGGCGTTGATCATGTCCTGTGGCATCAGCGTGTCGAGGTCGCCCAGAGACAGACGCTCTTTCACAGCGCGCTCTACACGCACCAGGCCAACGCGGAACTGGTTTTCCGCCATTTCGCCGACGGAACGGATACGACGGTTGCCGAGGTGGTCGATATCATCCACTTCGCCAATACCGTTACGGATACCGATGAGCTTCTTCATCACTTCAATGATGTCGTCTTTGCTCAGGATACCGGAACCTTCGATCTCGTCACGTAGCAGAGAACGGTTGAACTTCATGCGGCCAACGGCCGACAGATCGTAACGATCTTCGGAGAAGAACAGGTTCTCGAACAGGTTTTCTGCGGCTTCACGCGTTGGCGGCTCGCCAGGACGCATCATGCGGTAGATCTCAACCAGCGCGCTCAGGCGATCGTTGGTTGGGTCAACGCGCAGCGTCTCAGAAATGTACGGGCCGTGATCCAGGTCGTTGGTGAACAGGGTTTCGATGCGCTTGTGACCGGACTGGCTCAGTTTCGCCAGCAGATCCAGTGACAGCTCCATGTTCGCTGGCACAATCAGTTCACCGGTGTTCAGATCGATGTAATCTTTCGCGACCACTTTGCCCGCGATGTACTCGACCGGCACTTCGATGTGCTGAATGTTGTCTTTTTCCAGCTGACGGATGTGGCGCGCAGTAATGCGACGACCTTTCTCAACGTAGACCGTGCCGTTGGCTTCGATATCGAAGGAGGCGGTTTCACCACGCAGGCGCTCAGGCACCAGTTCCATCTGCAGCTTGTTGTCGCGGATTTCAAACACCACTTTTTCGAAGAACAGATCGAGAATCTGCTCAGTGGTGTAATCCAGCGCGCGCAGGATGATACTGGCCGGCAGCTTACGACGACGGTCAATACGGACGAACAGGTTGTCTTTCGGGTCAAACTCGAAGTCGAGCCATGAACCGCGGTAAGGGATAATACGTGCGTTATACAGCACTTTACCGGAAGAGTGCGTTTTACCCTTATCGCTGTCAAAGAATACGCCAGGACTACGATGCAGCTGAGAAACGATAACACGCTCAGTACCATTGATGACAAAGGTACCGTTGTCGGTCATGAGCGGAATTTCGCCCATGTACACTTCTTGTTCTTTGATGTCTTTGACGGTGCCTTCCGGCGCTTCGCGCTCGTAGATCACCAGACGCAGTTTAACGCGCAGCGGTGCGGAGTACGTCACGCCACGGATCTGACATTCTGTCACGTCAAACACCGGCTCACCCAGACGGTAGCTGACATACTGCAACTCAGAGTTGCCGCTGTAGCTCGCGATTGGGAACACGGAACGGAAGGCTGCTTCCAGACCGTACTGGCCTTCTGGATCTTGCTCGATAAACTTCTGGAACGAGTCAAGCTGGATAGAAAGGAGATAAGGCACATCCAGTACTTGTGGACGTTTACCAAAATCCTTACGAATACGTTTTTTCTCGGTATAGGAGTAAACCATAGGGTTCCTCAGCTAGCTGACAAGTCGACCCACGCTGTCCGTCCTGAAGGGACAGTTCATGCAACACTATTTTGTTTTTCATGCGATGCGCGGCACCCCATGCAATACATCTTTCTATCACTCTTAAATCATTTCATCGCCGTTGCGCAGGCAGGGAACCCTCACAGGAAAGCGGTATATTAAGTCGTCGATAGAAAAAGATATTGAAGAGGAACAATGGACAAACAGTGCGAAACGCCATCGTTCCCCTGTAGCGCAAAAAGGCTGGTGACCAAAAAGTCACCAGCCATCAGTCTGTTTACGCAGACTGCAACCCGAGGGTTGTCTTACTTAACTTCAACTTCAGCGCCAGCTTCTTTCAGAGCAGCTTCAAGTGCAGCTGCGTCGTCTTTGCTGATGCCTTCTTTGATTGCAGCTGGAGCAGCTTCAACCAGGTCTTTAGCTTCTTTCAGGCCCAGACCAGTTGCGCCACGAACGGCTTTGATTACAGCAACTTTGTTCGCGCCAGCAGCTTTCAGGATAACGTCGAATTCAGTTTTCTCTTCAACAGCTTCAGCCGGGCCAGCAGCAACAGCTACAGCAGCAGCAGCAGAAACGCCGAATTTTTCTTCCATAGCAGAAACCAGCTCAACTACTTCCATTACGGACATAGCTGCAACGGCTTCCAGGATTTGATCTTTAGTGATAGACATGACAATTGTTCCTAAGAATCAGTAAAAGTTTATACGTTAGCAAGTACGAAGAAAAAGAATCTGGCCTTAAGCCGCTTCTTTCGCGTCGCGAACAGCAGCCAGAGTGCGGACCAGCTTGCCAGCAGCAGCTTCTTTCATGGTCGACATCAGACGTGCCAGTGCTTCTTCGTAAGTCGGCAGCGTTGCCAGACGGTCAATTTGTGCCGCCGGGATCAGCTCACCTTCAAAGGCTGCAGCTTTGACCTCAAAGTTTGCATTCGCTTTCGCGAACTCTTTGAACAGACGAGCAGCAGCGCCCGGGTGTTCCATAGAGTATGCAATCAGGGTCGGACCAACAAACGTGTCTTTCAGGCACTCGAATGGAGTACCTTCAACGACGCGGCGCAGCAGGGTGTTACGAACAACACGCATGTAGACGCCAGCTTCACGACCTGCTTTACGCAGTTCAGTCATTTTATCAACGGTAACGCCACGGGAATCCGCAACAACCGCTGAAAGCGCGCCTTTGGCTACTTCGCTAACTTCAGCAACAATTGCTTGTTTGCCTTGAAGATTTAATGCCATTAGCTTTGCTCCTGGATTTGACCGGGAAAATTTCCCGGAACTCACTTCACTTACACACCCGAAGGCCGTAAGCGCGTTACACGGTGAGCAGAATCCAGTGAAGAAAAAATTCTTTTTGGTTCTGTCACCGTCTACGCAGGATATTAAGCATCACTTCCGAAGAGGTTCTGCTCCTGCGGTCTTGGACGGAGGCCAGGATCAGGCCTGGCTCCAACCTTAGTCGCTGAATGACAAGGGGTTTAGACCTGTGCACTCCGCGACTATGAATTTGGGTTCTGAATTGACGGATCAACCAGAACAACGGGCGTAAGATTCTAGATGAATTTTTCGCCCGTTACAAGCAGCAATTAGTTTGCTGCTGCGTTCAGACCAGCCTGGTCAACGGCAACGCCGGCGCCCATGGTGGTAGAGATGCTGACTTTCTTGATGTACACGCCTTTCGCCTGAGCAGGTTTAGCTTTTTTCAGCGCAACCAGCAGAGATTCCAGGTTTTCTTTCAGTTTGTCAGCATCGAAGTCCACTTTACCAATGGTGGTGTGGATGATGCCGTTTTTGTCGTTACGGTAACGAACCTGACCCGCTTTAGCGTTTTTCACAGCTTCAGCAACGTTAGGAGTTACGGTACCAACTTTCGGGTTTGGCATCAGACCACGTGGGCCCAGAACCTGGCCCAGCTGGCCAACAACGCGCATTGCATCCGGAGAAGCAATAACAACGTCAAAGTTCATTTCGCCTTTCTTGATCTGATCAGCCAGGTCTTCCATACCTACCAGCTCAGCGCCAGCTGCTTTAGCAGCTTCAGCGTTTGCGCCCTGGGTAAAGACGGCAACACGTACTGAACGACCAGTACCGTGTGGCAGAACGGTCGCGCCGCGCACGTTCTGGTCAGATTTACGTGCATCGATGCCGAGGTTAACAGCAACGTCCACGCTCTCTACGAATTTAGCGGTAGCCAGTTCTTTCAGCAGAGCAACAGCTTCGTTGATGTCATACTGTTTAGTCGCATCAACTTTGTCACGGATCACGCGCATGCGCTTGGTCAGCTTAGCCATTTCTTAGTCCTCCACTACCAGGCCCATGGAACGAGCAGTACCTTCGATAGAGCGAGTCATCGCTTCTACGTCAGCACCAGTCATGTCCGCAGCTTTGGTTTCTGCGATTTCACGTACCTGAGCACGAGTTACTTTACCGACTTTATCTTTGTTCGGCTTACCAGAACCAGACTTGATGCCTGCTGCTTTTTTCAGCAGAACGGCAGCCGGAGGCGTTTTGGTAACGAAGGTGAAAGAACGGTCGCTGTATACGGTGATAACTACTGGAGTCGGCAGCCCCTTTTCCAGTGATTCTGTTTTGGCGTTGAACGCTTTACAGAATTCCATGATGTTAACACCCTGCTGACCCAGAGCCGGACCAACTGGTGGGCTCGGGTTAGCCATACCAGCTGCAACCTGCAGCTTGACGTAGGCTTGTACTTTCTTGGCCATGATATTTCCTCTATTGGGTATAGCGCCTGGCGAACAGGCTCCCCGTGATAACGATTTACACGCTGTTGCCAGCGCATAAAAACAAAAGGCGCGAAATTATAGGTAAATTTCGCGCCTTCCGCAAGAGCTAAAAAGTGAACAAAAGGCTTAGCCTTTCTCCACCTGAGCAAAGTCGAGTTCAACCGGCGTTGCACGGCCGAAGATAGAAACAGAAACCTTCAGGCGGCTCTTCTCGTAATCCACTTCTTCGACCACACCGTTGAAGTCGGCAAACGGGCCGTCGTTGACACGCACCATCTCGCCTGGCTCGAACAGCGTTTTCGGACGCGGCTTATCACCCACCTGCTGCAGGCGGTTCATGATCGCATCCACTTCTTTATCACTGATCGGTGCCGGACGGTCAGAGGTACCACCAATGAAGCCCATTACACGCGGTACACTGCGCACTAAGTGCCAGCTGGCGTCATTCATCACCATCTGGACCAGTACGTAACCAGGGAAGAATTTGCGTTCGCTTTTGCGACGCTGGCCGCCACGGATTTCCACGACTTCTTCAGTCGGCACCATGACTTCGCCAAACAGTTCTTCCATGTTGTGCAGTTTGATATGCTCTTGCAGCGACTTGGCTACGCGGGCTTCAAAACCGGAAAACGCCTGAACGACGTACCAGCGTTTTTTTGGAGCTTCAGACATCTCAGAACCTCAGGCCAGTGATAAACGATACCAGACGGACCAGAATACCATCCAGCCCCCACAAAATCAGTGACATCACGGCAGTGACCGCGGCAACGATTAACGTGGTGTGCAATGTTTCCTGGCGAGTTGGCCAGATGACCTTACGCATTTCGGTTCTTGCTTCACGTGCAAAAGCCACGGTTGCTTTGCCTTTGGTGGTCAGCAACGCAATGCCGCCCGCCGCAGCGATCAACACCACGACAGCCAGCGCGCGTAAAGGCAGTGTCACATCGCGATACAGGTAGTTACCGACGATTGCTACCAGCAGCAATGCGATCACAACTACCCACTTTACCGCTTCCAGGCCGCGCCCGCTCCCTTGAGCTTCGGTATTCGCACTCATAAACCAACCTGCCACAATAATTCAGAAACTATTCTGCCCCGCAGAGCGAGGCATCCAAACCGAATGCGCTTTTGGGCATAACTCGGTATCCAGCGCCGTAATACAGAGCCTGTCTCAGCAATGATTATGATCGAAAATCACTGATGAGCCAGGTTCTGGTTAACAGCGTACAAAAAGGGCATCAAATGATGCCCTTTCCGTGTGCATTGCGTCAAATATTATCGCTATTACGCGATAACTTTAGCAACAACGCCCGCGCCAACGGTACGGCCGCCTTCGCGGATTGCGAAGCGCAGACCTTCGTCCATTGCGATTGGATGGATCAGGGTAACAACCATTTTGATGTTGTCGCCTGGCATTACCATCTCAACGCCTTCTGGCAGCTCTACTGAACCGGTTACGTCAGTGGTACGGAAGTAGAACTGTGGACGGTAGCCTTTGAAGAACGGAGTATGACGGCCGCCTTCGTCTTTAGACAGAACGTAAACTTCTGACTCGAACTGGGTGTGTGGCTTGATGGTGCCTGGCTTAGCCAGAACCTGACCACGCTGGATCTCTTCACGCTTGATACCGCGCAGCAGAACACCACAGTTCTCGCCTGCCTGACCCTGGTCCAGCAGTTTGCGGAACATTTCA
>NZ_NHZE01000047.1:0-26032 GCF_002207995.1 Pantoea sp. VS1 | reverse complement strand
AAATTGTTAAAGAGCGGTGCGACGCGGCGTTCGGCCTGCTGTCGCGAGGTGGCGTATATTACGCTTTCCTCCTTCAGAGTCAAACACTTTTTTCAGCGTTTTTCTCCGGCGGGGTGAATCGCTTCACGCCCTGCTGAGCCGCCTGCGTTGCCGCTTTGCCGTCTCAGTGGTGGCGCATTATAGGGATCCGGATTTTTTGCACAACCCCTTTTTTCGATCTTTTTTATCGACTGGCGAGTTTTCACTCTTTTCGCTGCGATCGCGAGCGATCCGCGCAAAAATCAGCTTGTTTACCCGCACCGGAAGCCGCAGGCTAGCGGGAAACATCAGAAAAGGAGAAATAGAATGTCTGTAGCCCTGCGCCCTTATAAGCAACATATTCCCCACTCCGGCGAGCGCGTGATGGTGGATAGCAGCAGCGTGGTCGTTGGCGAAGTCGAACTGGCTGATGATGTCAGCATCTGGCCACTGGTAGCAATTCGCGGTGACGTGAATAAAGTGGTGATTGGTAAACGCAGCAATATCCAGGATGGCAGCGTGCTGCACGTTACGCATAAATCCAGCAGTAATCCCGATGGCTTTCCATTGATCATCGGTGAAGACGTAACAGTAGGACACAAAGCAATGCTGCACGGCTGCACCATTGGCAACCGCGTACTGGTGGGTATGGGCTCGATCCTGCTGGATGGCGCGATCGTCGAAGATGAGGTGATGATTGGCGCCGGCAGCCTGGTGCCACCCGGTAAACGCCTGCAAAGCGGCTATCTCTATTTAGGCAGCCCGGTGAAGCAGATCCGACCGCTAAGCGAAGCGGAAATAGCCGGACTGCTTTACTCCGCCAGCAATTATGTCGGCTGGAAAGATGAATACCTGGCTCAGGGCAGCCACAGCCAGCCCTGATCGTCGGCCTGTTCCGCCCGGAGCAGCTGCTCCGCCTCTTCCTCCAGATCCCAGCGATGCGCGCTAAACAGCGCCATCGCCTCTCCGGCACCAAAGCGCTGCTGCAGCGCCGGCAGCGATATTGCGCAGGTCAGTCCCATACCATTAACTAAGACCGGGAACAGCACCGCCTGCCGGACTGCGTCCCAGCTTTCCCGATCGGGAAACTGGATAGCCTGATTCATGCCTGCATCGCCTGTTTAAGTTGATCGATGACCGGCGCGATCTCCGGCATAACGCCATGCCACAGCTGAAACGCATGCGCCGCCTGACCCACCAGCATGCCGAGTCCATCCGCCAGCTGCTGTGTGCCGTGCTGCTGGCACCACGCCAGAAATGGCGTCAGCCCCTGCTGATAAAACATGTCGTAACAGCGCACCTGCGCATCAATCAGCGTAACCGGCAGCGGCGGCACGTCGCCCGCTACGCCGCTGGAGGTGGCATTGATGATCAGATCAAAACGTTCACCGGCCAGTTGATCAAAACTCATCGCCTGGATCGCCCCACTGTGCTGGAAAAGCTCAGCCAGCTGTTGCGCGCGTTCTGCCGTGCGGTTTACCACCACCAGCGCGCAGCCCGTCGAGAGCAGCGGCAGGATCACCCCACGCGCCGCACCGCCCGCGCCCACCAGCAGAATGCGATCGCCCGGCCGGATCAGCTGCAGCCGTTGCAGATCGCTCAGCAGGCCGATGCCGTCCGTGTTATCACCCAGAATCGAACCATCGGCTCTTTTCTTTAAGGTATTTACCGCACCAGATAATGCCGCGCGTTCGCTGAGCTCATCCGCGAATTCCCATGCCTGCTGTTTAAACGGCAGCGTAACATTGGCGCCTTTGCCACCAGCCGCAAAAAACGCCTCTATCGCCTGCGGGAACCCTTCCAGCGGTGCGCAGATGCGTCCGTAAGGATGTTCAATACCGGTCTGCTCAGCAAAAGCGGCGTGAATAAACGGAGATTTGCTGTGGGCGATGGGATGACCAAAAACGGCAAACTTTTCCATAATCAGCCCTGACGAATGAGTTCACCGCTGATGGCATCGCGGATTTCAGAAGGATTCAGGCGACCGCCGGTGGTCGCCTGCAATACCGGGAACTGCGAGCCAAACTGCTCTGCCACTTCGGCGGCGCTGCGGCACGGCGGCTGACCGGTTAAATTCGCGCTGGTTGAGACCAGCGGCTTGCCAAATCCGCGACACAGCGCCTGTACCTGCGGATGATCGCTGACGCGAATCGCCAGCGAATCAAAGCGGCCGGTTAACCAGCGCGGCGTATGCGGCGAGGCAGGCACCACATAGGTGACCGGACCCGGCCAGCTGGCAAACATACGTTCGCGCTGCAGCACGGTGAGTTCGCGATCGGCAATATAAGGCTCGAGCTGCGCATAATCAGCGGCGATCAGGATCAGACCCTTTTCTACCGGGCGCTGTTTCAGTGCCAGCAGGGCCATCACCGCGCTTTCGCTGTCCGGATCGCAGCCAAGGCCGAATACGGCTTCGGTAGGGTAAGCAATCACTTGCTGTTGCTGAAGTTGTTCGATGCAGAAGTTGAGGCTTCCGGGTGCATGCTGGCTCTGGTTCATGATCACTCTTCATCCTGGGCGATGGGCTTGCCGCAGCGTTTGCTGGCGCAGAAGCGCTTCATGCCCTGTGCGGTTTTCTTTTCTATTAATAACGGGAACTGGCAATGGGGGCAGACACCTTCCAGCGGCGTGGCGTTGATCGCGAACTGGCAGTCGGGATAACGATCGCAGGCATGGAAGGTTTTGCCATAGCGTGAACGGCGCTGCACCAGCTTGCCGCTGGCGCACTGCGGGCAGGCAATTGCGGTTTCGTCCGGCTTATCGATGGTTTCCGTGTAATCACACTCCGGATAGTGGCTACAGCCGACAAACATGCCGAATCGCCCCTGGCGCAGCACTTTGTCCGCACCACACTGCGGGCAGGCATGGCCTTCCAGCACTTTGACAATATGGCCATCACCCTGACTTTTCAGCGGGCGAATATAGTCGCAGGTTGGATAATTCACACAGCCGAGAAAAGGCCCGTGTTTGCCGGCACGTATCACTAATTCTGCCCCGCAGGCGGGGCAGGGATCGTGTTTACGCACGGTAAATAGTGCTGGTTTACTCATATTACCGAATGCATTAATCGCAAATTAATGCAGCATACCTTCATTGACGTCGAATAACAGTTCTTCCATCTGCTGATAGGCATTTTCACACCCGGGGATGTTAAACAGCACCATCAGCACCACCCATTTGAGATCTTCCAGATCGAATTCCAGCGTATCAAGCGCCATAACCCGTTCGATGACCATTTCGCGCGTTTCCATATTCAGCACCTGGATTTGCTCCAGGAACAGAATAAAACCACGACACTCGGCATCTAAACGCTGGCTCTCTTCTTCCGTGTAGATTCGCATGGAGAGCGGATCGTTAGCCAGCAACACTGGCGCGACCAGGCCATCCTGATAATCCGCTAACCGCTCAAGCCAATTCAACGCATTGTAGATATCTTCGCGATGAAAACCGGCATCGGTTAAGTCATCGGTCAATTTATCCTGGTCAACGCGCATTTCAGCCTCGTTGTGGATATACGTCTCAAACAAGTACATAAGTACGTCGAACATGGCATGCCCTCCTCAATCGGACATAGCCGCCGGGTACAGCTGCGATCCATCCTGCTAACTCCAGCTCCAGCAATTGCGCTGCGATAACTGGCACAGGTTGGCCGGCACGTTCAGCGACGACGTCAACAGGTGTAACCTCATCACCTACGTTAGCCAACACGCTGGGAAATGGCAATGGCACATCATCACTGAGTTGTGAATATATTGTTTCTGAGATGCTGGCCGGCAACCATTGCAGGGCAGAATGCAAATCCTCAAGGATATTGTTGGGATGCGCCACCAGCAGCGCCCCCTGCTGAATCAGCCAGTGCGTGCCTTCACAGCCAGGGTTACCCAGTGCGCCAGGCAGCGCATACACGTTACGGTTTTGTTCCAGCGCATAGCGCGCCGTTACCAGCGAGCCACTCTTCAGTGACGCTTCAACCACCAGCACGCCATGACTCAGGCCGCTGATAATACGATTACGCCGCGGAAAATTTACCGCATGGGGCGCCATCGACAGCGGCAGTTCTGAAACCAGCGCGCCGCCGCTGGCGATGATCTCCTGTGCCAGCGGCTGATGGCTTTTCGGATAGAGATGATTCAGCCCGCTGCCCAGCACGGCCAGAGTTTTGCCCTGCACTTCCAGTGCGGCACGATGCGCCACGCCATCAATACCGCGCGCCAGCCCGCTGGTGATGGTCAAACCGCTTAGCGCCAGCTGCTGGGTAAACCAGCTGCCCCATTCTCTGCCATACGGCGAACAGTGACGACTGCCGACCACCGCCAGTTGCGGTGTCGCGAGTGCAGAGAGGTCACCCGCTATATAAAGGGCAGCCGGATAGCGGCTGATTTCCCGCAAACGGGCGGGATAATGTGCATCGGTGCAGGCAATCAGATGATGTTGCGCCTGTTGCAGCCAGCGCTGCGTTTTTTCCAGCTGGCGTGGACAGAGGGCGAGAAACTGCTGCCGCTGCGTGTCGTCCAGCCCGTGCTGCTGCAGCCACGCGTCGTCAACGTGGCTGGCGGCCAGAAGCGCCATGATGAACTGATGGGCGCGCTCACCGCTTAAACCCCAGACGTAAGTCAGCCTGATAA
Organism: Pantoea sp. VS1; assembly: GCF_002207995.1. Taxonomy (NCBI): domain Bacteria; kingdom Pseudomonadati; phylum Pseudomonadota; class Gammaproteobacteria; order Enterobacterales; family Erwiniaceae; genus Pantoea; species Pantoea sp. VS1. The sequence continues at coordinate 21,389 of NZ_NHZE01000047.1, read as the reverse complement.
TCCTTTCACTGCGTTCCATGCTGCGCTCCCTGTCAGCCGTGCTCTGATGCGGCACAATGCTGTCAATCAGGCCCTAAAAAGTCTACAATATGAGGCAGTAATCTTTTCTTTAACGCATACAGATCTGGATATTTATGTCAGTTTTGCAGGTATTACATTTCCCTGACGATCGCCTTCGCAAAATTGCTGCACCCGTTGCGGCTGTGAATGCTGACGTTCAGCGTATTGTCGACGATATGTTTGAGACCATGTACGCCGAAGAAGGCATTGGTCTGGCGGCGACGCAGGTGGATATTCACCAGCGCATCATCGTGATTGATGTTTCTGAAAGCCGCGAAGAGCGCCTGGTGCTGATTAACCCGGAGCTGCTGGAAAAAAGCGGCGAAACCGGTATCGAAGAGGGTTGTCTGTCGATCCCGGAACAGCGGGCGTTTGTGCCGCGTGCCGAGCGGGTCAAAGTGCGCGCGCTGGATCGCGACGGTAACAGCTTCGAGCTGGAAACCGACGGTCTGCTGGCGATCTGCATTCAGCATGAGATCGACCATCTTGACGGTAAACTGTTTATTGATTATCTGTCGCCGCTGAAGCGTCAGCGTATTAAACAGAAACTGGAAAAACTGGCCCGCCAGAATGCGCGCGCATCCTGAGAGCGAACAGAAGGTTGAACTGTGTCTGCACCGTTAAAAATCATCTTTGCCGGTACTCCTGACTTCGCAGCGCGTCATCTCGACGCGCTGCTTGCTTCTGAGCATCAGGTGGTTGGCGTCTTTACTCAGCCCGACCGCCCTGCCGGACGTGGCAACAAACTCACGCCGGGCCCGGTAAAAGTGCTGGCTCAGGCGCATGATATTCCCGTGTTTCAGCCAAAGTCCCTGAAGCCGGAAGAGAATCAGCAGCTGGTTGCCGGGCTGCAGGCCGATGTGATGGTGGTCGTCGCTTATGGTCTGATCCTGCCTCAGGCGGTGCTGACGATGCCGCGCCTTGGCTGCATCAACGTACATGGCTCGCTGCTGCCGCGCTGGCGCGGTGCGGCGCCGATTCAGCGCTCACTGTGGGCCGGCGATAACGAAACCGGTGTGACCATCATGCAGATGGACGTGGGTCTGGATACCGGCGATATGCTGCACAAAATAACCTGCCCGATTAATGCCGACGATACCAGCGCATCGCTGTACGACAAGCTGGCGCAGCTGGGACCGCAGGGGATGCTGACCACGCTCAGTCTGCTGGCCGCCGGCAGCGCGCAGCCTGAAGTGCAGGATGAGACTCTGGTAACTTACGCGGAAAAGCTCAGTAAAGAAGAGGCACGTCTTGACTGGTCGCTCTCTGCTGTTCAGCTGGAACGGTGCATTCGCGCCTTCAATCCGTGGCCGGTGAGTTATTTCCTTATCGACGATCAGCCGGTCAAAGTCTGGCAGGCCAGTGTATTACCGCACCGCAGCGCCCAGCCGGGAGAAATTCTGCAGGCTGACAAACACGGCATCCAGATTGCTACCGCTGACGGCGTGCTGAATCTGCTCTCACTGCAGCCTGCCGGCAAAAAAGCCATGGCGGCGCAGGATCTGCTCAATTCGCGTCGTGAATGGTTTACACCTGGCACCGTTCTGGCCTGATTCTCCAGCCCGGTCTCCGCCGGGCTTTTTGTTTGATGAATGAATATGAAAAAAGCGACCAACCTGCGCAGCCTTGCCGCGCAACTGATTGAACGCGTGGTGGATAAAGGGGAATCGCTGAGCGCGATTCTGCCCGCTGCGCAAAAAACGCTGGCAAACAACGATGGCGCGCTGCTTCAGGAGTTGTGTTTTGGCGTGACGCGCACGCTGCCGCAGCTGGAAGCGTTGATTAATAAGCTGATGGCGCGGCCGTTAACCGGCAAACAGCGCGTACTGCACTATCTGATCATGGTGGGCCTGTATCAGCTGCTGTATACCCGCGTTCCGCCGCACGCCGCGCTGGCCGAAACCGTAGCCGGGGCTGAAGCACTGAAGCGGGCAAATCTGAAAGGCTTGCTTAACGGCGTGCTGCGTCAGTTCCAGCGTCAGCAGGATGCACTGCTGGCGGAGGTCAATCAGGGCCCGCAGCGCTACTGGCATCCGGGCTGGCTGCTGAAACGACTGCAGGCCGCGTGGCCAGAGCAGTGGCAGCAGATTGTGGAAGCCAACAATCAGCGACCGCCAATGTGGCTGCGCGTGAATCGTCAGCATCACAGCCGTGACGCCTGGCTCGTGTTATTAACCCAGCAGAATCAAAATGCGTTTAGTGCTGACGCGCCGGATGCGCTGCGTCTTGAAGCACCGGCTCCGGTCAGTCAGCTGCCAGGCTTTGAGCTGGGCTGGGTGACGGTGCAGGATCTTTCTGCTCAGCGTTGTGCCCTGCTGCTGGCGCCGGAAAACGGCGAAACCATTCTCGACCTGTGCGCTGCGCCCGGCGGCAAAACTACCCATATTCTCGAAATTGCGCCGCAGGCCCGCGTGATGGCGGTGGATATCGATGCGCAGCGCCTGTCGCGCGTGACGGAAAACCTGCAGCGTCTGGGGATGCAGGCTGACGTGCGTCAGGGCGATGGCCGCACGCCAGCAGCCTGGTGCGACGAGCAGCAATTTGACCGCATCCTGCTGGATGCGCCCTGCTCGGCCACCGGCGTTATTCGACGCCATCCGGATATCAAATGGCTACGCCGCGATCGTGATATCGACGAACTCGCCGCGCTACAGCGTGAGATTCTGGCGGCCATCTGGCCACGCCTGAAATCGGGCGGTACGCTGCTTTATGCCACCTGCTCAGTGCTGCCGCAGGAGAACCAGCAGCAGATCGATGCTTTCCTCGCGACGCATGACGATGCGGTGCCGCAGGCACTGCCACAGGGGCAACTTAACGGCTGGCAGGTTTTCCCTGCCATCGATGGCGGCGACGGTTTCTTCTACGCTAAGCTGATGAAAAAATAGTGCAGCGCACAGTGACAAGAGCAACGTATCCATGAAAATTATTATCCTCGGCGCCGGCCAGGTGGGCGGCACGCTTGCTGAAAACCTGGTGGGCGAAAATAATGACATCACCGTGGTTGATAGCGATCCCTCACGCTTACGCGTGCTGCAGGATAAGTTTGACCTGCGCGTGGTGCAGGGCCATGGTTCGCACCCGCGCGTGTTGCGTGAAGCCGGCGCCGAAGATGCGGATATGCTGGTGGCGGTCACCAGTTCTGACGAAACCAACATGATTGCCTGTCAGATTGCTTACTCGCTGTTTAACACGCCAAACCGCATTGCCCGTATCCGCGCCGCCGATTATCTGCGCGATGCGGAAAAGCTGTTCGTGCCGGAAGCGGTGCCCATCGACCATTTGATCTCGCCCGAACAACTGGTGATCGACAATATCTATCGGCTGATTCAGTACCCTGGCGCGCTGCAGGTGGTGAATTTTGCCGAGGGCAAAGTCAGCCTGGCAGTGGTCAAAGCCTATTACGGCGGACCGCTGGTGGGCAATCCGCTGTCGATCCTGCGTGAACACATGCCGCATATCGATACCCGCGTGGCCGCGATTTTCCGTCAGGATCGCCCGATCCGCCCGCAGGGATCGACGATCGTCGAAGCTGGCGATGAAGTGTTTTTTATTGCCGCCAGTCAGCATATTCGTGCGGTAATGAGCGAGATGCAGCGCCTCGAAAAGCCCTATAAACGCATTATGCTGGTCGGCGGCGGTAATATCGGCTTTGGCCTGGCGCAGCGGCTGGAGAAGCAGTACAGCGTTAAGCTGATTGAACGTAATCAGCAGCGCGCGGCTGAACTGGCTGAACATCTGCAGGATACCATCGTGTTCTATGGCGATGCCTCGGATCAGGAACTGCTGGCAGAAGAGCATGTCGATCAGGTCGATCTGTTTATCGCCGTCACCAACGACGATGAAGCCAATATCATGTCAGCGATGCTGGCCAAAAAGATGGGCGCGAAAAAAGTGATGGTGCTGATCCAGCGTCGCGCCTATGTCGATCTGGTGCAGGGCAGCGTGATCGACATTGCGATCTCTCCGCAGCAGGCCACGATTTCTGCGCTGCTTGGCCACGTGCGCAAAGCCGATATTGTCGGCGTCTCTTCACTGCGCCGCGGTATTGCGGAAGCCATCGAGGCCATCGCCCACGGTGATGAAACCACTTCGCGCGTGGTCGGCCGCCTGATTGAAGATATTAAACTGCCGCCGGGCACGATTATCGGCGCGGTGGTGCGTGGTGATGACGTGATCATCGCCAATGATAATGTGCGTATTGAGCAAGGCGACCACGTGATCATGTTCCTCACCGACAAGAAGTTTGTGCCGGACGTTGAGCGTCTGTTCCAGCCGAGCCCGTTCTTCCTGTAACGCGTTGTGATTGGGCTGCAGTGAGAGTGGTGTTTAATCCATTGTTATAATGGCAATTACACGAAGGTTTGTTAGACTTTAGCCATTGGCCAAGGCAAGGAGATAACAATGAGTTTATTCAAAGAGTTTCGTGATTTCGCGATGCGCGGCAACGTAGTGGACCTGGCGGTCGGTGTGATCATCGGTGCTGCGTTCGGTAAGATCGTATCGTCACTGGTTGCGAACATCATTATGCCACCGCTCGGTTTACTGATTGGCGGCGTCGACTTTAAGCAGTTTAAATGGGTACTCAAGCCAGCAGAAGGCGATATCCCCGCGGTGGTGATGGAATACGGTAACTTTATTCAGACGGTATTTGATTTCATCATCGTGGCGTTTGCTATCTTCATTGCCATCAAAGTAATGAATAAACTGTATAAAAAGAAAGAAGTGGAAAAACCAGCGCCTAAACCGACTAATGAAGAAGTGCTGCTGACCGAGATTCGCGACCTGCTTAAGCAACAAAATAATAAAGTGTGATGAATAAAAGCCGCCTGTTCAGGCGGCTTTTTTGTCACTAAAGCAGAAGGCCAGAGGTAAACACTGTTGCTTACCGCTGGCCTCCTGATTCGCTCCCTTCGCGTGTTTATCTTTACGCCGGTAGCTGCCTTTCCCCTTCTGATTGCGCTCAACACGCTGGCGATACAGTGGATCGTGTAACAGGGCTTCCAGGGCGTTATCGTTAATTTTGCCTTTTCGATGCTGATAGTGACTCATATCGTCCTCCGGTTAGTGATGGCGCAACTATAGTCCCTGCGCGCCAGAATTCAATCCTTGCTACAACAAATTTCAGGATGCGGATCTTCACCGGTTTCCAGTGCCTCGAGGATCGAACAGCAGGCGCTACTGTGCCGGTCGCCACAACAGGTTTCCGCCAGCCGTTGCAGTGAGCGCTGAATGGTTTGCAGTTCGCCAATCATACTGTTCACCTCATCCAGCCGTTTCGCCACGATCGCTTTTGACTCTTCACAGGTGTGATGCTCTGGATCGATGCGGATCGACAGCAGGTCGCGGATCGATTCCAGGCTGAAACCAAGCTGCCGGCCGTAACGGATAAAACGCAGGCGCTGCAGATCGTTATCGCTGTACAGGCGGAAGCCGCCCTCGGTGCGTACCTCATGATCCATCATCTGCTGCTTTTCATAAAAGCGAATGGTATCCGGCGTCACGTCCGCCAGTTTTGCCAGCTGGCCAATGCGATACATACTATTTCTCCTGCTGTAACCGCTGACCGATCGCCGGGCGGTATTCACCACGCAGAAAATCGGTGCTCATGCCAGCCTGCTGCAGCTTCATCTCCAGCAATGTCAGGCGTTTGGCCAGTTCACGCGCCTCGCTGTCATCAGGATCGAGTTCGCGAAGCAGATCGCTCAGTGCCAGTGCGTCGCGGCGCATCTCCAGTTCCGGAGGGAGATAGCCGGCGTTTTTCAGCAGTCGCCAGGCGCTGCGCAGTTCCGCCGGCACACCACTGTCATCGTCCAGCGTGAGCGGCGCACCCTCACCAGGCAGATTGCTCAGCTCGCCCTTTTCCTGAGCAGCGCGGATGTGTTGCTCAGCCAGCTGATCGATAAGCCACATAGAAACCTCCTGCAGGCATGTCTGCCAACAGCATAGCGAATGGAGGGGAAATGGGAAGAAATGACAGGCAATAAAAAACCCGCCGAAGCGGGTTTTTTACGTTACTGCAAATTACTCTGCAGCAGCTTCTGCTTGAGCTTCTGGACGATCAACCAGCTCGATGTATGCCATCGGAGCGTTGTCACCAGCACGGAAGCCACACTTAAGAATGCGAGTGTAACCACCGGCACGGCTCGCGAAACGCGGGCCCAGCTCGTTAAACAGTTTTGCCACGATCTCGTTATCACGAGTACGGGCGAATGCCAGACGACGATTAGCTACGCTGTCGGTCTTGGCAAGAGTAATCAGCGGCTCAACTACGCGACGCAGCTCTTTGGCTTTCGGCAGAGTCGTCTTAATGATCTCATGACGAACCAGAGAACCAGCCATGTTGCGGAACATAGCCTGACGATGGCTGCTGTTGCGGTTCAGTTGACGACCACTCTTACGATGGCGCATGACCTTATCCTTCTCAGTGAAACCTTAACCTGCGATCCGGTTATTCATCAGCAATGCTTGCCGGTGGCCAGTTTTCCAGGCGCATGCCCAGAGACAGACCACGTGATGCGAGCACGTCTTTAATCTCGGTAAGAGATTTTTTACCCAGGTTAGGCGTTTTAAGCAGCTCAACCTCGGTACGCTGTACCAGATCACCGATGTAGTGGATAGCTTCTGCCTTGAGGCAGTTAGCAGAGCGGACAGTCAATTCCAGATCGTCAACAGGGCGCAGCAGGATCGGATCGAATTCTGGTTTCTCTTCTTTGACTTCCGGCTGACGTACATCACGTAAATCAACGAAAGCTTCCAGTTGTTCTGCCAGGATGGTTGCCGCACGACGAATCGCCTCTTCAGGATCGATTGTGCCGTTGGTTTCCATTTCGATGACCAGCTTGTCCAGGTCGGTGCGCTGTTCTACACGCGCTGCTTCAACATTGTAGGCGATACGGTCTACAGGGCTGTAGCAAGCGTCAACCAACAGACGGCCGATTGGGCGCTCATCTTCTTCCGAATGAATTCGGGCAGAAGCCGGCACATAACCACGACCACGCTGAACTTTGATACGCATGCTAATAGACGCGTTTTCATCGGTCAGATGGCAGATCACATGCTGCGGCTTGACGATTTCGACATCACCGTCGTGGGTAATGTCGGCTGCAGTCACAGGGCCAATGCCAGATTTATTCAGAGTGAGGATGACTTCATCTTTACCCTGAACTCTTACCGCCAGCCCTTTCAGATTGAGCAGGATTTCCAGGATATCTTCCTGTACGCCCTCTTTGGTGGAGTACTCGTGCAGCACGCCATCAATCTCAACCTCGGTCACCGCGCAACCCGGCATGGAAGAAAGCAGAATACGGCGCAGTGCGTTACCAAGAGTATGGCCAAAGCCACGCTCTAACGGCTCAAGGGTCACCTTGGCGTGCGTCGAACTCACTTGCTCGATATCTACCAGGCGCGGTTTTAGAAACTCTGTCACAGAACCCTGCATTGTGTCCTCTCTTTGGTACTAAGCTTTACTTAGAGTAAAGCTCGACGATCAGGTGTTCGTTAATGTCCGCAGACAGATCGGTACGCTCAGGAATACGCTTGAACACACCTTCCATCTTAGTTGCATCAACTTCCAGCCAGGTTGGCTTTTCACGCTGCTCAGCCAGCTCCAGAGCGGCCTTCACGCGAGATTGCTTTTTGGCTTTCTCACGGATGCTTACGACATCATTCGGAGATACCTGATAAGAAGCGATGTTAACAACGCGACCGTTTACCATTACAGATTTGTGGCTAACCAGCTGACGTGCTTCTGCACGAGTGGCACCAAAGCCCATACGGTAAACTACGTTATCCAGACGACCTTCCAGCAGAGCTAACAGGTTTTCACCGGTGTTGCCTTTCAGACGCGCTGCTTCTTTATAGTAGTTACGGAACTGACGCTCCAGCACGCCGTAGATACGACGAACTTTTTGCTTTTCACGTAACTGGCCGCCGTAATCAGACAGACGCGGTTTACGCGCACCATGCTGACCAGGGGCTTGTTCAATTTTGCACTTGGAATCAATCGCGCGAACGCCAGACTTAAGGAATAAGTCGGTGCCCTCACGACGGCTCAGCTTGAGCTTAGGACCCAAATATCTTGCCATTTTCTTTCTCCAACTAACCTAAAAAACGGAACGTTAAACGCGACGTTTTTTCGGCGGACGACAACCGTTGTGAGGGATCGGAGTCACATCAGTAATATTAGTGATGCGGAAACCAGCGGCGTTCAGAGCACGAATAGTAGATTCGCGGCCTGGACCCGGACCCTTAACCATAACTTCCAGGTTCTTAATACCGTAATCTTTCACGGCTTCTGCACAGCGCTCTGCAGCGACCTGAGCAGCAAACGGAGTAGATTTACGTGAACCGCGGAAACCGGAACCACCGGCGGTTGCCCAACCCAGTGCGTTACCCTGACGATCAGTAATAGTAACGATGGTGTTGTTAAAAGACGCATGGACATGAGCCACGCCATCTGAGACTTGTTTTCTTACACGCTTACGTGCACGAACTGGTGCCTTTGCCATTATTTACTCACCCCGATTATTTCTTGATCGGTTTACGCGGACCCTTACGGGTACGTGCGTTGGTCTTAGTACGCTGACCGCGCACCGGCAGACCACGACGATGGCGTAAACCACGGTAGCAACCAAGGTCCATCAGACGCTTGATGCTCAGGGTGATTTCACGGCGCAGATCACCTTCAACAACGAATTTACCAACTGCTTCACGCAGCTGATCAATTTGTTCTTCAGACAGCTCACTGATCTTAACATTTTCAGCGATGCCCGTTTCAGCACAGATGGCTTTAGAACGGGTTTTGCCGATACCGAAGATCGAAGTTAATGCGATAACGGTATGTTTTTGATCAGGAATGTTAATGCCTGCTATACGGGCCACTATGCACTCCTATAATTAAATAAATGCGTACCATGCTGAAAAGCCCGTTTTCAGGATACTCAAATGGAAACGCATCGACATACAAAAGATTGGCTGGCTAATCTAGCCAGCTCAACCCGACTTTGCAAGAAAAATATGTGACTTAATCAGCCCTGGCGCTGTTTATGCTTAGGCTCGGAGCTGCAGATCACACGTACGACACCGTCGCGACGAATGATTTTGCAGTTACGACATAATTTCTTGACGGAAGCACGAACTTTCATTTTTACTCTCCGTAACTTCTCAAGCTACTGAATTAACGGCCATAGCCTTTCAGGTTAGCTTTCTTCAATGCAGACTCGTACTGACTGGACATCATCAGAGTTTGCACTTGAGCCATAAAGTCCATGATGACAACCACTACAATCAGCAGCGAGGTGCCGCCAAAGTAGAAGGGAACCTTCATGGCATCACGCATGAACTCCGGGATCAGGCAGATAAAAGTAATATACAGTGCGCCGATTAAGGTCAGACGTGTCATTACTTTATCGATGTACTTCGCCGTTTGCTCTCCCGGACGAATTCCCGGTACGAATGCACCAGACTTCTTCAGGTTATCTGCTGTTTCACGCGGGTTGAAAACCAACGCCGTGTAGAAGAAACAGAAGAAGATGATTGCAGTCGCATAGAGTAGCACATAAAGCGGCTGTCCTGGCTGCAAATACAGCGAAATTGTTGTCAGCCAGTTCCAACCGGTACCGCCCCCGAACCAGGATGCTATCGTCGCCGGGAACAGGATTATGCTGGAAGCAAAGATGGCTGGGATTACGCCCGCCATGTTCACTTTCAACGGTAAATGTGTGCTCTGTGCAGCATATACACGACGACCTTGCTGACGTTTAGCGTAGTTGACCACAATGCGGCGCTGGCCACGCTCAACGAAAATAACAAAGAACGTCACTGCAAATACAAGAACTGCAACCAACAGCAACAGAAGGAAGTGCAGGTCGCCTTGCCGCGCTTGCTCGATGGTATGGCCAATGGCCGGCGGTAAACCCGCAACAATACCCGCGAAGATAATGATCGAAATACCGTTACCGATACCTCGTTCAGTAATCTGTTCGCCCAGCCACATCAGGAACATGGTTCCGGTGACCAGACTTACAACAGCGGTAAAGTAGAAAGCAAAGCCTGGATTTAATACCAGGCCCTGCATTCCAGGCATATTCGGCAGACCGGTAGCAATACCGATCGACTGGAATATAGCCAGAACCAGTGTGCCGTAGCGAGTGTACTGGCTGATCTTACGACGACCAGCTTCACCCTCTTTCTTAATCTCGGCCAACGCGGGATGAACCACCGTCAGCAGCTGGATAATAATAGAGGCCGAAATATACGGCATAATACCCAGCGCGAAGATTGAGGCACGACTGAGAGCACCACCAGAGAACATGTTAAACATTTCAATGATGGTGCCACGCTGTTGCTCAAGCAGTTTGGCAAGTACAGTGGCATCGATACCGGGGATTGGAATAAAAGAGCCAATACGGAAGACAATCAGTGCACCGATTACAAACAACAGTCTGCGCTTCAGTTCACCAAAGCCACCTTTGGCACTTTGAAAATCTAATCCCGGTTGCTTTGCCATCTGCTACTTATTCCTCGATTTTACCGCCAGCAGCTTCGATTGCAGCACGAGCACCTTTGGTGACACGCAGACCACGAATCGTAACAGGTGCAGATACTTCACCAGACAGGATCACTTTCGCGAACTCAATCTGTACACCGATGATGTTAGCTGCTTTCAGCGTGTTCAGGTCGACGATACCGCCTTCCACTTTCGCCAGATCAGACAGACGCACTTCTGCAGTCACGAATGATTTGCGCGAGGTGAAGCCGAACTTCGGCAGACGACGGTACAGAGGCATCTGACCACCCTCGAAACCACGACGTACGCCACCGCCAGAACGAGACTTCTGACCTTTGTGACCACGACCGCCGGTTTTACCGAGGCCAGAACCGATACCACGGCCCAGACGCTTGGAAGCGTGTTTAGACCCTTCGGCCGGAGACAGAGTGTTTAAACGCATCTCTTACTCCTCCACTTTCAGCATGTAAGAAATCGCGTTGATCATACCGCGTACAGCTGGCGTGTCTTCACGCTCAACGGTGTGACCAATACGACGCAGACCCAGACCAACCAGAGTGGCTTTGTGCTTAGGCAGGCGGCCGATTGAGCTACGGGTTTGTGTAATTTTGATTGTCTTAGCCATCGTGATTACCCCAGAATTTCTTCAACGGATTTACCACGCTTGGCAGCAACCATATCCGGAGACTTCATATTGCCCAGGCCGTCGATAGTTGCACGAACCACGTTGATCGGGTTGGTGGAACCATAGGCTTTAGCCAGAACGTTATGAACTCCAGCGACTTCCAGAACGGCGCGCATTGCACCGCCGGCGATGATACCGGTACCTTCAGAAGCCGGCTGCATGAACACACGAGAACCCGTGTGCGCACCTTTAACCGGGTGCTGCAGGGTGCCGTGAGTCAGCGCGACATTAACCATATTGCGACGAGCTTTTTCCATCGCTTTCTGGATCGCTGCTGGAACTTCACGCGCTTTACCGTAACCAAAACCAACGCGGCCGTTACCATCACCCACTACAGTCAGAGCGGTGAAGGAGAAAATACGACCACCTTTCACAGTTTTAGAGACACGGTTTACCGCGATCAGTTTTTCCTGCAGGTCGCCAGCTTGTTTCTCGATGTGTGCCATCTTAGACCTCTACCTTAGAACTGAAGGCCAGCTTCACGAGCAGCATCTGCAAGTGCCTGGACGCGACCATGATATTGGAAACCGGAACGGTCGAAAGAAACATCTTTGATGCCTTTTTCGATAGCGCGCTCAGCCAGAGCTTTACCTACAGCTGCAGCGGCGTCTTTGTTACCGGTATACTTCAGTTGTTCAGCGATAGCTTTTTCTACAGTAGAAGCAGCAACCAGAACTTCGGAACCGTTCGGGGCGATTACCTGTGCGTAAATGTGACGCGGGGTACGATGTACCACCAGGCGAGTAGCACCCAGCTCTTTGAGCTTGCGACGTGCACGGGTCGCACGACGGATACGAGCAGATTTCTTATCCATAGTGTTACCTTACTTCTTCTTAGCCTCTTTGGTACGCACGACTTCGTCGGCGTAACGAACACCCTTGCCTTTGTAAGGCTCAGGACGACGGTAGGCGCGCAGATCAGCTGCAACCTGACCAATCAGCTGTTTATCAGCGCCTTTCAGCACGATCTCAGTCTGAGTTGGACATTCAGCAGTGATGCCGGCCGGCAGTGCATGGTCAACCGGGTGAGAGAAGCCCAGGGCCAGACTCACAGAGTTGCCTTTAACAGCTGCACGATAACCAACACCAACCAGTTGCAGCTTCTTGGTGAAGCCTTCGGTAACACCGATAACCATGCCGTTCAGCAGCGCACGGGCAGTACCTGCCTGTGCCCAACCATCCGCATAACCTTCGCGTGGAGCGAAAGTCAGGGCGTTGTCTGCATGCTTAACTTCTACAGCACTGTTGATAGTACGAGTCAGCTCGCCGTTTTTGCCTTTGATCGAAACTTCCTGACCGTTGAGTTTTACCTCTACGCCGGCAGGAACAACGACAGGTGCTTTTGCAACACGAGACATTTTATCCTCCGATTACGCTACGTAGCAGATAATTTCGCCACCAAGACCAGCCTGGCGCGCTGCACGATCAGTCATGACACCTTTAGAGGTAGAAATTACAGCAATGCCCAGACCGGCCATAACTTTTGGCAGCTCATCTTTTTTCTTATAGATGCGCAGACCTGGACGGCTAACACGCTGAATGCTTTCTACAACAGCTTTACCCTGGAAGTACTTAAGAGTCAGTTCCAGTTCCGGCTTGATGTCGCCTTCGATTTTAAAATCTTGAATATAGCCTTCTTCCTTCAGCACGTTGGCAATTGCCACTTTCAGCTTGGAGGAAGGCATAGAGACCGCAACTTTGTTCGCGGCCTGACCGTTACGGATACGGGTCAGCATATCCGCGATCGGATCTTGCATGCTCATCTGTGTTACTCCCGTGATTCAAATGGTGACAATTACCAGCTAGCCTTTTTCAGACCCGGGATTTCACCGCGCATTGCGGCTTCACGGACCTTGATACGGCTCAACCCAAACTTCCGCAGGAAACCGTGCGGACGACCTGTCTGACGGCAGCGGTTACGCTGACGTGAAGGGCTGGAATCACGCGGCAGACTCTGCAGCTTGAGAACGGCGTTCCAACGGTCTTCGTCGGATGCGTTCACATCAGAAATGATCGCTTTCAGTTCAGCGCGTTTTGCGAAGAACTTGTCTGCTAATTTCACACGCTTAACTTCGCGTGCTTTCATAGATTGCTTAGCCATTAAGTAACCCTACCTTACTTGCGGAACGGGAAGTCAAAGGCAGCCAGCAGAGCACGGCCTTCATCATCAGATTTCGCAGTAGTGGTAATGGTGATATCCAAACCACGAACGCGATCGACTTTGTCGTAGTCGATTTCTGGGAAGATGATCTGCTCACGAACGCCCATGCTGTAGTTACCACGACCGTCGAAAGACTTCGCGGACAGACCACGGAAGTCACGGATACGCGGTACAGCAATAGTGATCAGACGCTCAAAGAACTCCCACATGCGCTCGCCACGCAGAGTTACTTTACAGCCGATCGGATAGCCCTGACGGATTTTGAAGCCTGCAACTGATTTGCGTGCTTTGGTGATCAGCGGTTTTTGACCGGAGATTGCTGCCAGGTCAGCTGCTGCGTTATCCAGCAGTTTCTTGTCAGCGATCGCTTCACCAACACCCATGTTCAGGGTGATCTTCTCGACCCGAGGGACTTGCATGACAGAATTGTAGCCAAACTCTGTCATGAGTTTCTGGACTACTTCGTCTTTGTAGTAATCATGCAGTTTCGCCATCGTACTACTCCAAATTACTTGATAGTTTCGCTGTTAGACTTGAAGAAACGGACTTTTTTACCGTCTTCGAATCTAAAGCCTACACGGTCAGCCTTGCCGGTTGCCGCATTGAAGATTGCAACGTTAGAAACCTGAATAGCAGCTTCTTTTTCAACGATGCCGCCTGGTTGGTTCAGAGCCGGAACCGGCTTCTGGTGTTTCTTAACCAGGTTGATACCTTCAACGATGACCTTACCAGAAGTCAGGACATTCTTTACTTTACCGCGTTTACCTTTGTCTTTGCCGGTAAGCACGATAACTTCGTCGTTACGACGGATTTTCGCTGCCATTGTTCGCTCCTTAGAGTACTTCTGGTGCCAGAGAGATAATTTTCATGAACTTTTCAGTACGAAGTTCACGAGTTACCGGCCCAAAAATACGCGTTCCGATAGGCTGCTCGCTGTTATTGTTCAGAATAACGCATGCATTACCATCGAAGCGAATGACAGAACCGTCCGGGCGACGAACACCCTTCCTGGTGCGCACCACTACCGCTTTCAGGACATCACCTTTTTTCACCTTGCCACGCGGAATTGCTTCCTTGATGGTCACTTTGATGATATCGCCGACGCCTGCGTAGCGACGGTGCGAGCCACCCAGAACCTTGATACACATTACGCGACGTGCACCGGAGTTGTCGGCGACGTTCAGCATAGTCTGTTCTTGGATCATTTTAGTGCTCCGCTAATGTCAACTACTACTTCGGGACCCAAACCTCAGGTCGTTAAAAAGCCCCATAATTGAGGGCGCGGCATTATAACACCGGTTCTCGCAGATGGGTAGAAAAAATGAACGGCTCCATAGAGCCGTTCATTTTGTTTTTAGAGGAAGCGGATTCTATTACAGAATCGCTTTCTCTACAACGCGAACCAGAGTCCAGGACTTAGTCTTGGACAGTGGACGGGTTTCGCGGATTTCAACCACGTCACCAATTCCACACTCGTTGTTCTCGTCATGGATGTGCAGCTTAGTCGTACGCTTAATGAATTTACCGTAGATCGGGTGCTTCACGAAACGCTCGATAGCAACAACAGCAGATTTCTGCATTTTGTCACTAACAACACGACCCTGCAGAGTACGGATTTTATCGGTCATTACGCCGCCTTCTCAGTCAGTAAAGTCTTAACGCGTGCAACATCACGGCGAACTTGCTTCAGCAGATGGGTCTGCTGCAGCTGGCCAGATGCTGCCTGCATGCGCAGGTTAAACTGCTCGCGCAGGAGGTTAAGCAGCTCAGTGTTCAGCTCTTCAACGCTTTTTTCACGCAGCTCAGTTGCTTTCATTACATCACCGTCTTAGTTACAAAGGTGGTTTTGATAGGCAGTTTTGCTGCTGCCAGCTTGAATGCTTCACGGGCCAGCTCTTCCGGTACACCGTCCATTTCATACAGGACTTTACCAGGCTGGATCAGGGCAACCCAATACTCCACGTTACCCTTACCTTTACCCATACGCACTTCCAGCGGCTTCTCGGTGATTGGTTTGTCCGGGAATACACGGATCCAAATCTTACCTTGACGCTTAACTGCACGGGTCATAGCACGACGTGCTGCTTCGATCTGACGAGCAGTCAGACGACCACGGCCAACAGCTTTCAGACCGAAAGTACCGAAGCTAACATCCGTACCCTGCGCCAGACCGCGGTTACGGCCTTTGTGCACTTTACGGAATTTCGTACGCTTTGGTTGTAACATCAGCGACTCTCCTTACTTACGGCCTTTACGCTGCTGCTTTTTAGGTTGAGCAGCCGGTTCCGGTTGTTCAACAGCAGCCATACCACCCAGGATCTCACCTTTGAAGATCCATACCTTAACGCCGATTACACCATAAGTGGTGTGCGCTTCAGAGGTGTTGTAGTCAATGTCAGCACGCAGAGTGTGCAGCGGTACACGACCTTCACGGTACCATTCGGTACGTGCGATCTCAGCACCGCCCAGACGGCCGCTAACTTCAACTTTGATACCTTTAGCGCCCAGACGCATTGCGTTCTGTACAGCACGCTTCATCGCACGACGGAACATCACACGACGCTCCAGCTGTGAAGTGATGCTGTCAGCAACCAGTTTTGCGTCCAGTTCCGGTTTACGGACTTCGGCGATATTGATCTGTGCAGGAACGCCAGCGATGTTCGCTACGACCGTGCGCAGTTTTTCAACGTCTTCACCTTTTTTACCGATAACGATACCCGGGCGAGCGGTGTGAATGGTCACACGGATGCTCTTAGCCGGACGCTCGATAACGATGCGAGATACAGACGCTTTTGCCAGTTCTTTGTTCAGGAACTGACGTACTTTAAAGTCGCTGTCCAGGTTGTCAGCGAATTCTTTGGTGTTCGCAAACCAGGTAGAGTTCCATGGTTTTACAATACCCAGGCGAATACCATTAGGATGTACTTTCTGACCCATTGCTAGTCTCCAGAGTCTCAGCGATCGGACACAACCACAGTAATGTGGCTGGTGCGCTTCAGGATGCGATCTGCACGACCTTTAGCACGCGGCATAATGCGCTTCATGCTAGGGCCTTCATCTACGAAAATTTTCGCAACTTTCAGATCGTCGATATCAGCGCCATCGTTGTGTTCGGCGTTAGCAATGGCAGATTCCAGGACTTTCTTAACCAGTACAGCCGCTTTCTTGTTGGTGTAAGTCAGAATATCCAGAGCCTGCGACACTTTCTTACCGCGAATCAGGTCAGCAACAAGGCGAACCTTCTGAGCAGAAGAACGAGCATGGCGATGTTGAGCAATAGTTTCCATCTCTTCCTCCTACTTATTTCTTCTTGGCTTTCTTATCAGCAGCGTGGCCGCGATAAGTACGTGTCGGTGCAAATTCACCCAGCTTGTGGCCGACCATTTCGTCGGAAACAAAGACAGGAACGTGCTGACGACCATTATGGACAGCGATGGTCAAACCGATCATGTTAGGGAAGATCGTTGAACGACGGGACCAAGTGCGCAGGGGCTTCTTGTCACCGCTTTCCACCGCTTTCTCTACCTTCTTCAGCAAGTGCAGGTCAATAAAAGGACCTTTCTTGAGAGAACGTGGCATGGCTTATCCTCTAAAATTATTTGCTACGGCGACGTACGATAAATTTATCAGTACGCTTGTTGCTACGGGTCTTCTTACCTTTGGTCTGAACGCCCCACGGAGTTACCGGGTGCTTACCAAAGTTACGACCTTCACCACCACCGTGCGGGTGATCGACTGGGTTCATCGCAGTACCGCGAACGGTAGGACGAACACCACGCCAACGGGTTGCACCGGCTTTACCCAGAACGCGCAGCATGTGCTCAGCGTTACCGACTTCGCCCAGGGTTGCGCGGCAGTCAGCTTCGACTTTACGCATTTCGCCTGAACGCAGACGCAGGGTAACGTAGGAACCTTCACGCGCAACGATCTGCACGTAAGCACCAGCAGAACGGGCAATCTGACCGCCTTTACCTGGTTTCATTTCTACGTTGTGCACGGTTGAACCAACCGGGATGTTACGCATCGGCAGGGTGTTACCTGCTTTGATCGCAGCATCAACGCCAGACTGAATCTGGTCGCCAGCTTTCAGGCCTTTAGGGGCCAGGATGTAACGGCGCTCGCCATCTTTGTACAGAACCAGTGCGATGTTCGCAGAACGGTTCGGATCGTACTCAAGACGCTCAACAACTGCCGGGATACCATCTTTGTTGCGTTTGAAGTCAACAATACGGTAAGCCTGCTTGTGACCACCACCGATATGACGGGTAGTGATACGACCATTGTTGTTACGACCACCGGATTTGCTGTTTTTTTCAACCAGCGCGGCAAAAGGCTTGCCTTTGTGCAGCTCAGGGTTCACCACTTTAACAACGTGACGACGACCCGGAGATGTCGGTTTACATTTAACAACTGCCATTGTCTTTCTCCTCCGACTTACTCAGCGCCGCCGACGAAGTCCAGGTTCTGGCCTTCTTTCAGGGTGACGTAAGCTTTTTTCCAGTCGCTACGACGACCGATACGCTGTCCGTGACGCTTAACTTTACCCTTAACAACCAGGGTGTTTACGTCTTTCACTTCTACTTCGAACAGTTTCTCAACAGCAGCAACGATCTCTGCTTTGGTCGCGTCTTTGGCAACTTTGAGAACGATGGTATTGGTTTTTTCCATCGCGGTTGATGCTTTTTCAGATACGTGCGGCGCGCGCAGTACTTTCAGCAGACGTTCTTCACGGATCATGCCAGCATCTCCTCAACTTGCTTAACTGCTTCTGCAGTCATAACGACTTTGTCGAAGGCGATCAGGCTAACTGGGTCGATACCCGCTGCATCACGCACGTCAACCTTGTACAGGTTACGCGCAGCCAGGAACAGATTCTCATCCAGTTCACCGGTGATGATCAGCACGTCTTCCAGCGCCATGTCTTTCAGTTTCTGTACCAGCAGCTTAGTTTTAGGCGCTTCAACAGAGAACGACTCGACAACGATCAGACGGTCCTGACGTACCAGCTCGGACAGGATGCTTTTCAGCGCGCCGCGGTACATCTTTTTGTTAACTTTTTGACTGTGGTCCTGTGGACGCGCAGCGAAGGTCACGCCACCTGAACGCCAGATCGGGCTCTTGATAGAACCTGAACGCGCACGGCCGGTGCCTTTCTGACGCCATGGCTTTTTGCCTGAACCAGTTACTTCAGCACGAGTTTTCTGCGCGCGAGTACCCTGACGAGCACCTGCAGCGTAAGCAACAACAACCTGGTGAACCAGCGCTTCGTTGAAATCACGACCGAAGGTAGTTTCGGAAACAGTCAGCGCGCTCTGCGCGTCTTTCAGTACTAATTCCATTGCTATCCCCTTACGCCTTCACAGCTGGTTTAACAATCAGGTCGCTGCCGGTTGCACCCGGGACAGCACCTTTGACCAGCAGCAGGTTGCGCTCAGCGTCAACACGTACTACTTCCAGGCTCTGAACGGTTACGCGCTCATTACCCAGCTGACCAGCCATTTTCTTGCCTTTGAACACTTTGCCCGGAGTCTGGTTCTGACCGATAGAACCCGGAACGCGGTGAGACAAGGAGTTACCGTGTGTAGCGTCCTGGGTACGGAAGTTCCAGCGCTTAACGGTACCTGCGAAACCTTTACCTTTAGAGGTACCGGTAACGTCTACTTTTTTAACGTCAGCGAAAATTTCAACACTGATGCTCTGGCCAACAGAGTATTCTTCACCTTCGGTGCGGAATTCCCACAGACCACGGCCAGCTTCAACGCCAGCTTTAGCAAAATGACCTGCTTCCGGCTTACCAACACGGTTTGCTTTTTTCGCACCGGTGGTAACCTGGATCGCCTGGTAACCATCGTTTTCCAGACCTTTGACCTGGGTAACGCGGTTTGCTTCAACTTCGATTACGGTTACTGGGATTGAAACGCCTTCTTCAGTGAAGATGCGCGTCATGCCCACTTTTTTACCGACTAAACCAATCATTGTATCAACCTCTCAATCGCTCGATGACCTGATTAACCCAGGCTGATCTGCACGTCAACACCGGCAGCCAGATCCAGACGCATCAGAGCATCAACGGTTTTTTCAGTTGGCTCAACGATGTCTACCAGACGCTTGTGAGTGCGGATTTCGTACTGATCACGCGCATCTTTGTTAACGTGCGGAGAGATCAGAACGGTGAAGCGCTCTTTGCGAGTCGGCAGCGGGATCGGACCACGTACCTGCGCACCAGTGCGCTTGGCAGTCTCGACGATTTCCGCGGTTGATTGATCGATCAGGCGATGATCAAACGCTTTAAGACGGATACGGATTCTTTGGTTCGACATGAGACCAAGGCTCCAAACATTTTATAAACGAAAAAAATTACTACCCGCACCCATTACGATTGATGGGGGAGTGTAATCGTTCAGCATATAACTCCCCAATCGGGAGTATTGTCAGGCGATACACTAATCGCTATCGCCTGCGATTCTGCTCGAATCGCGCCACACCAATATCGGCAGGCCCGCGCATTATACGCAAATCTGTTCAGGAAGCAACCCATGCTGCGTTTTTAACCGCAAAAGCGCGCGCCGGTAAAAAAGCCCGCACGGGGCGGGCTGCAATCAACAGGTGGAACGGCACGGCAAACGCTACTTATCGCCCTCTTCTTTCAGCTGGGCCTGCAGATAGTTTTGCAGACCCAGTTTCTGAATCAGGTCGAGCTCAGTTTCCAGCCAGTCGATATGGTGCTCTTCATCCGCCAGAATCTCGATCATCATGTCGCGGCTGACGTAATCATGAACTTTATCGGCGTACGCAATCGCCTCGCGTAAGTCTTTCGCCCCTTCCAGTTCGAGCGTCAGGTCCGATTGCAGCATTTCCGGTACGTCTTCACCAATGCGCAGCCGGCCGAGATCTTGCAGATTAGGAATGCCTTCGAGAAACAAAATGCGTTCGATGTACTTATCCGCATGTTTCATTTCATCAATGGATTCATGGTATTCGACATCGTTGAGGCGTATCAGGCCCCAGTTTTTAAACATGCGCGCATGTAGAAAGTACTGGTTGATTGCAACCAGTTCATTTCCCAGCAATTTATTGAGGTGAGTAATGATTTTGCCGTCGCCCTTCATTGTGCTTCCTCCGCTTGCAGATAAATAGAGCGTAGATGCGGATAAAAAGAAGTCAAAAAAACGCGACAGTTTTTGGGGTTATTCAGGCGAAGCGGATGCGTAGTTACGCTATCTCTTTGTAAAGCGGCACGTTTTGCATTTCATCATCCATAATCTCGCGCGCCACGCGAATACACTTGCCGCACTGCTTGCCGATAGGCACCAGCTGACGCAGTTGCTGAATCGATTTGGGTTGATAACGGCGGACAACTTCACGCAGGGTTCGGTCACTTACGGCATTACACAGACAGACGTACATTTACAGCCCACTCCAGTACAATTTCTGATCAAAGTGTAAATGAGAATGGTTTTTATTTCAACGTAGCTTTTGTGTGGATTAGGCGTGCCGGTCAATGCAAAGCAAAAAAAGAGCACCGAAGTGCTCTTTTTCATGCTGCGGTGGCAACCGGAGTTACCACCGTTATTAACGCACTTAAGCGATAACTTCAGCAACAACGCCCGCGCCAACGGTACGGCCGCCTTCGCGGATTGCGAAACGCAGACCCTGGTCCATCGCGATTGGGTGGATCAGCTCAACGGTCATTTTGATGTTGTCGCCTGGCATTACCATCTCAACGCCTTCTGGCAGTTCGATGTTGCCGGTCACATCAGTAGTACGGAAGTAGAACTGTGGACGGTAGCCTTTGAAGAACGGAGTATGACGGCCGCCTTCTTCTTTAGACAGTACGTACACTTCTGATACGAACTTGGTGTGTGGCTTGATGGTGCCTGGCTTAGCCAGAACCTGACCACGCTGGATCTCTTCACGCTTGATACCGCGCAGCAGAACACCACAGTTCTCGCCTGCCTGACCCTGGTCCAGCAGTTT
>NZ_NHZE01000046.1:0-160847 GCF_002207995.1 Pantoea sp. VS1 | reverse complement strand
TCGCGCTGATCTAAACGCTGCGCCGCTGTGTTTTCGCGCAATAAATTGCGCCGCTACGATTGGTGCAGAATGTGATAACGGTACGGGTCGCTGGCAGGTTTCGTAGCGGCGCGATTTATCGCGCTGATCCAACCGCTGCGCCGCTGTGTTTTTGCGCAATATATTGCGCCGCTACGATTGGTGCAGAATGTGATAACGGTACGGGTCGCTGGCAGGTTTCGTAGCGGCGCGATTTATCGCGCTGATCCAACCTCTGCGCCGCTGTGTTTTTGCGCAATAAATTGCGCCGCTACGATTGGTGCAGTATGTAATAACGGAATTATTCGCTGGCACGTTTCGTAGCGGCGCGATTTATCACGCTGATCAAACTTCTGCGCCGCTGTGTTTTTGCGCAATAAATTGCGCCGCTACGATTGGTGCAGAATGTGATAACGGTACGGGTCGCTGGCACGCTTTGTAGCGGCGCGATTTATCGCGCTGATCTAAACGCTGCGCTGCTATGGCTTGTGCTGGCTGGATGAATACACCGCCGGAATCCGCATAAACAGCGTGCCGCGATAGGGGATCGGCAGGAAATCACGGAACAGGGTTTCCAGCGTCTGCTGCGGATCGATGTCGGCGAACAGCTGCGGGTACAGCGTTTTTGCCATGAACTCGGTCACCGCAATATGCCACGGGCTGAGATAAAAATTCATCCAGACTGCCGCTGCATGGCCGTTGCGAATCGCCTTCAGCTCACGCAAACCGTTCTGCTGCGCGGTGAGCTGGCGGAAACTGCTTAGCACCGCGTCGGGCGCGACGTCCGGCCCGAGGCGCAGCAGGCCTGCGCTGGCGTTATCGCCAAAGCCGGTGGCAAAGTAATACTCAGGCTGGGCTGCGATCACCTGCTCCTCACTCAAACGGCCAAACACGCCGTGCTGGGTTTTGCCAGCAATATTGTCGCCGCCGGCGGCGTTGAGCAGCTCGCCCAGACTGCCGTTAATCGCCGTCACGCAGCACTCGTTGCGCCGTCCCAGATGCAACTGCAACAGCACCGTGGGTTTCGGCCCGTGATAGCGCGCCAGCCGTTCCTCAATCACCTGCAGATGCGCACTGTAAAAGCGGTTGAACGCCGCCGCGCGCGCCTGCTGATTCAGCACCTCACCAAAAATCTCCACGCTGCGCCGGGTGTTCTTTAACAGATGTACGCGCAGATCGATCTTCACTACCGGAATATGCGCAGCATTCAGGATGCTGACCAGCCTCAGATCGGCATCATCGTAGCGCGCCAGGCTGGGCAGAATGACCACGTCCGGCCGCAGGGCGAGAATCTGCTCCGGATTGATCGCCTGAGGGCCGCCCGATCCGAGCGTCGGGATGTTCAGCATCTGCGGAAACCGCTGCGCAAAACTGTTCCACGTCTGGCTGTCATACTTTTGCAGATCGCGCGGCCAGCCGACGATGTGGCGGAACGGGTCATCCGGCGCCAGCAGCGCCAGGGTATACAGCATGCGGCTCTCACCCAGTACGATGCGCTGCGGACTATCGGGAACCTCCACCCGATTGCCGTCAATATCGGTGATCACCCTGGCCATCGCGCTGGTGCTGAACGCCAGCAGCAGGAGGGCAGCCAGCCAGGCTCGCCACGTCAGCGGTTTTTTCTCTCGATCAGAATTCAACGCTGGCCTCGACCATCAGGTTACGGGTTTCCCCTTCGCGCACGCGCAGGTTGCCGCCGCTGGAGGTGTAGTAGTGCTTATTGAACAGGTTATTCAGGTTAAGCTTCAGCTGGGTTTTCTCGCCAAACAGCTGATTATTCCAGGCGATAAAGCTGTCGGCGACCACATAATCCGGCAGCGTAAAGCTGTTCTCCGGATCGCCGGCGCGTGAGCCAACGTAGCGCGCACCGCCGCCGACGCGGAAGTCACCGGGAATGCCGTTCAGCGTCAGGTTATGGCTCAGGTAAAGCGCCCCGGCGTGACGCGGTGCATTCTGCAGGCGGTTGCCCTTGTTCGCCGGATTGACGCCATCGTCGACGATTTCAGCCTTATCGTAGCTGTAGTTGGCGCTCAGATCCCAGCCCGGTAGCACTTCACCATTGAGCTCAAATTCAGCGCCGCTCGAACGCGCTTTATTGATGGCGCGCGTGCTGCCGTTGATATTAAGCGACATATCGCGTTCGTCGATGCGGTACAGCGCTACGCTGGCAAACAGCCGGGGCGAAATCTGCCACTTGCTGCCCACTTCCCATGTGGTGCCCTGTTCCGGCTTGCCGACGTTGCCGTCATCGTCGACGTCAGTCGACGGCGTGAAGGATTTGCTCACGCTGCTGTACAGTGAGACATCCGGCGTCAGTTTGTAAATCAGCCCGGCCTGCGGCAGGAACTTGTTGCCCTCGCTGTCCAGCGTTTGCACCACCGGATCGAAGCCCTTTGACGCGCGCTGTTCATAGTGCTGATAGCGTCCGCCCAGCACCGCAATCCAGTCGTCGGTGAGCGAAATGCTGTCTTTGGCGTATACCGAGCGACTGTGCAGGCGGTTAAGCAGGTTGGCGTTGGCGCTATTTTCACTGCTGCTGTTGGTGATCGGTGCCAGCATATCGTATTGCGGATCGTACAGGTTGAAGCCGGTGTTCGCTTTACCCTGATACTGGTGCGCACGGTAAGTCTGGTTCATTTCATAATCGGTGCCGAACACCACATCATGCGTCATGCCAAACAGCTGCGGCGAACCGATCACATCCCACGCCACGTATTTGGTTTTATGGTTGAAGCCACGGTTGGCGTCGGCGCGGCGCGTCACCACGCCGGTGGTGGGGTTGATCGCCGTGACCCGCACTTCGTTGTTGTCGTACTGACGCTGGTTCCAGCCAAAAGTCAGGCGCGTGCTCCACGCCTCATTGAACTGCCAGTCGTAGTGCGCGTTCAGGGTTTTATTGTGGCCCCACGCATGGTTAGCTTTATCGTCCAGGCGATCTTTATAGCCAATCGCCACCGGCTGAGCGTTAACAAACGCCGTGCCGCGATCGTAGGGAATATCGTACTGATAATCTTCGTAGCTGATGAGGAAGCTGGCCTGCTCGCCATACCACTGTAGCGAGGGGGCGATTAAGGTGTGTTTATCGCTGCCGAAATTGCGCCAGTAATCCTGATTCTGCTTTTCGGCAATCAGGCGGAAAGCAAAACCGTTGCCGAGCGGACCGGTGACGTCCAGCGTACCGGCGCCGCCGCCCTCGCTGGCTGCGCGACCGCTGACTTTGGTGTGCCAGGTGTATTGCGGCTTTTTGCTCACAATATTGATCACGCCACCGGGATTCTGGATACCGTACAGCAGCGAAGCCGAGCCCTTCAGCACCTCGACACGTTCGGTGGTGGCGTCGAAATTCAACCCCTGGCTGCTGCGCACGCCATCACGATAGATGGAACCATCCGAGTTGCTGCCAAAGCCGCGGCGTACAAAGCCATCTTCGGTACCTGCCAGCGTATTGCCTTCGCTTACGCCGCTGACAAAGCGCAGCGCGTCGGCGAGGCTGGCGGCCTGATAATCCTCCAGCTGCTGTTGCGTCACCACGCTCACCGATTGGGCTTCATTGAGGCGCGACACCGGCGTTTTACTGGCGACCGAACTGCTGCTGGCGCTATAGCCGTCGTCACTGTTTTGCTGCTGCGCCGTCACGGTGAGGGTGCTGTTTTGTTCAGCGGCAAGGCTGTCAGTACTGCTGAGTGCCGTTACGCCGTAAATAGCGGCAAGGATAGCCGGATGGCACAGTAATTTAACCGCCCGCGGTGAGTTGTTCTGCATCGAATATAAACCTGGTGTAATTGCGGGATTATTTATTCCGCGCAACGAAGCTATCAGTAAAATGCTGCCGGTGACGAACAGGACATTCGCGGCCCGGCATTGTTATGCCATCAGTCAGCGGAAAAAGGCGGCTGAGATGTAATTGAGAATCATTCAAACATGAAAAAATGTAGTAGTAAACGTAAATGATGGTGTGGATACTACAGCAGAACGCGGCAGAAACTTTTGAACCGGGATTGTCATAAAATTTATTTTAAATCAGTTAATTATTTATTTTATGGCGTTTGAGGTTGGCCGGGTTAAGCCAGACGAGAAGGGAGTGGGCAGCGGTAGCAGCGCAAATTTTCACTACAAGCCGGCCTGCCGACGCGGTTCACAACGATGCGATATTACTAACAGGCAACATAATGGCGGCAAATAACATTAAAAATCGGGTGGATGTATTCGGTGAACGCTACCGTGCACGCGTCACGACATTATCGGCCAGCCTGCAAACGGTGGCGCGATATATCCACGAACATCGTGAGGCTATA
This sequence comes from Pantoea sp. VS1, assembly GCF_002207995.1. Classification (NCBI taxonomy): domain Bacteria; kingdom Pseudomonadati; phylum Pseudomonadota; class Gammaproteobacteria; order Enterobacterales; family Erwiniaceae; genus Pantoea; species Pantoea sp. VS1. Next base: position 156,534 of record NZ_NHZE01000046.1, on the reverse strand, counting down.
TTAGACGCGACTGCATTGGATATCGCCCAGGCCACCCAAACTTCTGACGCCACCGTGGTGCGCACCGTGCAGGCGCTGGGCTTTGCCGGTTTGCGCGATCTGAAAACCACGCTGGCCGCGTGGTTTGGTCCGGCGCAAAACTCGGAAGAGAAGATGAGCGCGACCATCAGCGAACTGTCGTGTGACATCAACTCCGGCATCGATTTTGTGCTGGGCGGCCATCAGCGCGCCTGCGAAGTGCTGGCAGAACCGGTCAACCGCCAGGCGGTGGCGGCTGCGGTGACACTGCTGCTGGAAGCGCGTCAGGTGGCGCTGTTTGGCATCAACGCTTCCGGCATTCTGGCGGAGTACAGCGCGCGACTGTTCCGGCGCATCGGCCTGCCGGCGGTGACGCTTAACCGTGCCGGGATTGCGCTGGCAGAACAGCTGATTACGCTACAGCGCGGCGATGTACTGATCATGATGGCGCAGAAATCGGCGCACCGTGAGGGCATGACGACGCTGAAAGAGGCGCAGCGGCTGGGTATGCCGGTGATTCTGCTGACCCACGCGCTGGATTCGGCGTTTGCGCAGCAGGCGGATGTGGTGATTAACGTGCCGCGCGGCGGTGAAAATGGCCGCATGCCGCTGCACGGCACGGTGCTGGTGTGCCTCGAAATGCTGATTCTGGCGGTGGCCTCCGCCAGTTCGGCACGCACGGTTAAAACCATGAAACGCATTCAGGATCTCAATCGATCGCTGAAACCCACGGCGAAGAAGGCGGGATAACCGCACATCACTCAGGCGCGGCGGCGGGACGATTCACTCCGCCGTTCGCTTCCGGATCTATTTCACAGACTCGCTTGCAAGGCGCGCGTGGCTGTCGTTAATATTAAGGAAATAAACATTTCCTTAATGAGTCCGCGTTAACGGCGCGGTAGCGCAGGATCGCATCCAATAAGGAAATAATCTTTACCAAAATAACCGGAGAACGCTTATGTCACTGCCTGCCCTGGACGCCGCGCCGCGCTGGTCACAGCCCGTCGATCACCTGCCGCAATTTAACCATGCTTACGCCACGGTCGCGGGTGTGCGGCTGCACTACGTCAGCGGCGGCAATGTGCAGGGACCAGTGCTGGTTCTGCTGGCGGGCTTTCCGCAGAGCTGGTTTGCCTGGCGTAAGGTGATGGCACAGCTGGCGGCAGACTACTTTATCATTGCGCCGGATCTGCCCGGCCAGGGCGATTCCGACAAGCCTGCCAGCGGTTATGACACCACCTCGCTGGCGCACAGCGTGCAGGGATTGTTGCAGCAGTTGGGGGTTGAGCGTTACTACCTGGCCGCGCATGACGTGGGTGCCTGGGTTGCCTGGCCGCTGGCGATGCTGCACGGTGATGCCATCAGCAAACTGGCGCTGCTGGATGCCGGCATTCCCGGCGTGACGCTGCCGGATGCGCTGCCTGCGACGCCGGACAAAGCCTGGAAAACCTGGCACTTTGCTTTTCACCTGTTGCCGGATCTGCCGGAAGCGCTGATCGCCGGTCGTGAAGCGCTCTATCTGCAGTGGTTTTTGCAGCGCAAAGCAGCCAGCCCGATGGTGTTTGGTGACGAAGAGATGGCGGAATATGTGCGGCTGCTGCAGCAAAACGGCGCGCTGCGCGCCGGCATGGCGGCGTATCGTGAGGTCAGCACCTCAGCGGAGCAGAATCGTCAGTTGTTGCAAACCCGGGGCAAACTGGCGATCCCGCTGCTGGCGGTGAGCGCCGATCAGGGCTCTATTGCTGATATGGCACAGCCGCTGCGCACTTTTGCGGCCGACGTCAGCGGGATTCGCCTCGCGCACTGTGGTCACTTTATCCCGGATGAGCAACCGCAGGCGCTGGCCGACGCGTTACGTCAGTTTTTTGTGTAACGCATCACTTAACCCTGATTATCCATGTGTAAGCGGCCGCGCCGTGAAGGGGCTGCGGCTGACTTGCAATAGCCACTGCATTGCGATTAATATAGGAACCAATCGGTTTATAATTACAGAGGAGGGCAGTGATGAAGAACCTGACCGTCATCGGTCGCCCGCGCGAGTTCGAGCTTGAAGAAGCCGCCCGCAGCGCCATGCACGTTTTCTGGGATCGCGGCTATGAAGCGGCGTCGCTACCGGATTTGATCGCCGGGACCGGTTTATCGCGCGGCAGTCTCTACAAGGCGTTCGGCGATAAAAAAGGGCTGCTGCTGGCCGCGCTGGATATCTACATGACCGAAGGTCTGAAAGCCACCTCGGATATTCTGGCGCAGCCCGGCGCGGTTAAAACGGCGATTCGCGCCTCGCTGCTGCGTTATGCCGCGCTCTCCAGCGGTGAGAAAGGGCGGCGCGGTTGTCTGGTGGTGTCGCTCACCACCGAGATGGCCGCGCATGATGAACAGATTGCCGAACGCACGGGGCGCATGTTCCGGCGTTTGCAGCAGCTGTATGCGGCAACACTGGTGCGTGGTCAGCTGAGCGGAGAACTGCCCGAGCGTGATGAGCAGGTGCTGGCCCGCTTACTGGTTTGCCAGATTGAAGGGATGCGCATCCTCGGTAAAACCGGGGCAACGGAAGCAGAAATGAACGCCGTAGTGGACTGCACGATGCGTCTGCTCGACTAATTTTTTTATATTTTGGAACCAATCGGTTCCTTAGTGAGGTGTTGTGATGTCCGATCCGCACGCGTTAAATCCCGAGCCACGCCGCTGGGCGATGTTTATCGTCCTGTTGACAGGCGCATTTTTACCCCCGCTGGACTTCTTTATTGTCAATGTGGCGCTGCCGTCGATTCAGAGCGATTTGGCCACGTCCGGCTCGGCGGAGCAATTTGTCATCTCGTCCTATGCCGGGTTTTATGCCGTCACGCTGATCACCGGCGGTCGCCTCGGCGATCTGTTTGGCCGCGGGCGCATGTTCTTCGTTGGCCTGACCGGTTTTGCGGCGGCTTCTGCGCTGTGTGGCTTTGCCTGGTCACCGGGCGCGCTGATCGCTGGCCGCGTGCTGCAGGGCCTCACTGCAGCGATTATGGCACCGCAGGCGCTGGCCTCGATTCAGGCGATTTTCCCGGAGGCGGAGAAATCGCGCGCGCTGAGCCTGTACGGCGCGGTATTTGGTCTGGCCTCGGTGATCGGTCAGGCGCTGGGCGGCATCCTGATCTCACTCAACCTGTTCAATAGCGGCTGGCGCGCCATTTTCCTGGTCAATCTGCCGGTGGCGCTGCTGGTGGTGCTGTTTGGCATCCCGTTGATTAAAGAGACGCGTGCTCAGCACGCGCGTAAGCTGGATTTTGGTGGAATGGGACTGTCGATGATGACGCTGGGTCTGCTGATCGTGCCGCTGATTGAAGGACGTGAAGCGGGCTGGCCGCTGTGGGCGTGGCTATCGCTACTGCTGGTGCCGGTACTGGGCACTCTGTTCTGGCGCTATGAAAGCCGGCTGGCAAAGCAGGGCGGCGATCCGCTGATCGATCCGGCGATTTTCAGCGTGCCGGGGCTGGGGCTGTCCCTGCTGCTGGCGCTGCTGTTCTACTCGATTGGCGTATTCTTCCTGCTGTTCTCGATCTATTTACAGGGCGCGCTGCATCAGGGCGTACTGAGCGCCGGGCTAATCTTTCTGCCCTTTGGTGCAGGTTTTCTGCTGGGGCCGTTATCCACGCCTTCTGCGCGACGACTGATTGGGCCTTACGTTAACGCCACTGGGATGGTGCTGGAAGTGGTCGGCCTGCTGGGTCTGGCGTGGCTGATGGCCAGCACGCCGGTTGGTGTGTCACCAGCGGCGCTGCCGCTGGCCGTGGGGCTGTTTGTGGTGGGGTTTGGCCAGGGGCTGGCGCTGCCGACGCTGATGCACATCGTCACCGGACGCGTGGCACCCGCCTGGGCCGGGATGATTGCCGGTATCGCCAGCTCCACCTTGCAACTGAGCACGGCGCTGAGCGTGGCCATTATCGGCGGGATCTTTTATGCCGTGCTGGGCACGGGCAAGGGACCGGGAGAGATTACCCATGCCTTCATCGTGGCGATAGTGTGTATGTCGTTCTGCCTGGCGGCCGGCGCGCTGCTGAGCATTCGGCTAGCGCGCAGGCCTGCCGCACAGGCGGCGGTGCTTAAAACACGCGGGAGTTCCAACGCGTTGCGGGACTGATGGCTGAAGACTGGGTGTGATCACCCCCATCACCTTACCCGATGGCGTCCATTCCTCAGAACGACATCGTGACACCGGCGTACCAGGCGCGGCCCGGTTCGTTATAGGTCGATGCCCCGGCATTTTCGCGATAAACGCGCTTATCAAACAGGTTGTTGATACCGGCGTTGGCGCTCAGGTTTTTAGTGATGTCGTAGTTGAGGTTCAGTCCGACAATGGAATAGGGGCTGATTTCACGCTGCGACAGACCGCGGCTGGCCTCGAGGCTGGTTTCGGCATACTGACGTGGCTTCTGCCGGCCGTATTGCGTCCAGTTGATGTTGGCGCTGAGCGCCTCGGTCGCCTGCCACTCCAGCTGCGAGTTGATGGTGAATTCCGGAATTACCGTCAGCGGGTTGCCGGTTTTTTTGCTCTCCGAGCGGAACATATAGGTGGCATTGGTGCGCCACTCCAGCGTGTCGGCGATCAGCGGGATGCTCAGATTGCCTTCCAGGCCTTCGACAATCGCCTTGCCGCCGTTTTCCCAGCGCAGCAGGTTATACGAGCCGGTTGAAGCCACCGGTGTGGTACCGGAGATGATTTTGTTTTTGTAATCATTGCGGAACCAGGTGATGCCCGCGACATAGCCCTGATTACTGAACTCAATGCCCACTTCTTTATTCACACTGATCTCGGGATCAAGGTCTTTGCTGCCCAGCAGGTAACAGCGTGACAGGCCAATCGGACAACCGTTGCCGCGCGTCGACAGGATATAGCCCTCAGTGGACTGATACAGGTTTGGCGCTTTAAAGGCACGCGCAATACCGGCTTTCAGCGTGAAGTAATCACCGAGGCCCTGCGACAGGTTGAGGCTCGGGCTCCAGTTAGCGCCAAACTGATCGTGATAGTCGAAGCGCAGGCCGGGGATCACTTCGGTGGAGTCGGTGGCGGCGATGTTGTCTTCGAAATAGAGCGAGCTGATGGTGGCGCTGTTTTTACTGTCACGCTGCGAACCGTCGCTGGAAACGCCGCCGAAATCGACGCCCGGTGCGCTGGTGGCCTGTACCGATGCCGGATCGTTAAGCTCATCGCGATTCCACTCCGCACCCAGCGTAACGGTTTGATCGACCAGCAGCTGCAGCGGGAAATTGATCTCGCCGCCGGCGCGATAGCTCTCCAGCCGGCTGGTAGCGTACGTATCGCTGTTGATCATCCCTTCGGTGCTGCCGCCGGAGCCTTCTTTCAGGCGGGTGTTATTGGTTTTCTCATAGCTAAAGTTGAGCTTAGAGGTGCCCCAGTCCCAGATGCCGTTGTGCACCACTCCGTAGTTCTGACGATACAGGCGGTTGGTTTCGCTGCCGTACAGCGCTTCCACCAGCCCGTTGGCGCTGGCATTGCTGTTGCTGTTCTGCGTGTCGCCGGCATAAATATTGCCCTGACGGCTGTAGCCATAGCTGAAATCGACAATCTGCGTCGGGGTGATTTTCCACGACAGCACGCCGTTGATGTCTTTGTTACGCACCCCTTCGCGTCCGGCGGCGTAAGCGCCATTTTGCGCGGTATTGATGTCGAAGGCGTCGGCATCCGTTTTGTTCAGGTTGCCGTACAGCCGCATGGTGAGTGCCTCACCGGCCAGCGGACCGCTGAGATTGAAGTTAGCGCGGCGGGTGGCGCCTTCCTTGTCATCTTCTGGCTGGTTAGTGAACAGCGACAGCGAACCGTGCCAGTCATTGGTCGGGCGTTTGGTAATAATGTTGACCACACCGCCGGCGGCACCGGAGCCATAACGGGCAGCGGCCGGACCGCGTATCACCTCAATGCGTTCCACCATTTCCGGCGGTACCCAGTTGGTATCCCCGCGTGAGTCGCGCTCACCGCGCCAGCTGTAACGCACCGAGTTACGGGAGGTGACCGGCACGCCATCGATCAGCACCAAAGTGTTTTCCGGGCCCATGCCGCGAATGTCGATCTGGCGGTTGTTACCGCGGCTGCCGCTGGCGCCGTTACCGGTGAGGTTAACGCCGGGCATTTTGCGGATGATATCCGCGAGGTCGTTAACGGGCGGACTTTTTTTGATGTCTTCAGCTGTAATGGTGGAAACTCCCGGCTGCTGCTTCAGCTCCTGCTCTGCCGTCACAATCATCGACTCATCGTCGGCCAGCTTCTCCGTGGGTTCAGCGGCAAACACCGGTGAGGTTAACAGGCCCGCCAGGCACAGTGCGACCGGACGCTTTTTGCCACATACAGTTACATTCACTTATATCATCTCCCTGATGCGTTAACATTTGTAAGCAAATGCGCATGATAATGAGAATGGTTTGCATTGTATATTGGTGTGCAACTTCTTTACATTCCTGCGTAAATCGCCTCATCGCGCCGCTTTTTTGTCAGTTTTTGTCAAGAGGGCAACATAGATGCTTAGACGGGAACGTTATGGCTAATAAGCAAATCATTCAGCATGGCAGCATAAGCAGGTGCCTGATTTGCAGTAACAATCTGATTTTTGCGCGACGACAGGGCCGCATTCAGGCCAGCAAAGAACCCTATTGCCGGATTTCGGCAATAGATATCTGTTTTTCGCATTTGTGATCGCTGCCTATCTTCCTGAGAATGGCTGCGGGACGTTCAGAGGATGACAATCCTTTGCGCCGCGCGGCTTTACGCGACATGGGCAAAGGGAAAAATACATCGCTACCTCGACGCCTTTTCCCTGCCGGGAAACATTTTAAATATCAGGAGAAAGGTTCCAGTGAAATTCGCAAAAGGTATCACCCTTTTCGCACTCGCTCTCAGTGCGCACACCGCGTTTGCCGCCGAACAATCCGTCCCAACCGACAGCTCACTGCATGTACAGGCTGATGCCGCGCTGAAAAGCCTGGTGCCCGCCGACGTGGCGAAGCGCGGCTATATTGTGGCAGGAACCAACCCCAACACGCCGCCCACCACCTTCTATAAAGAAGACAACAAAACGCTGGCCGGCCGTGAAATTGACATCATGAACGCGGTCGGTGAGCGTCTCGGCATTCAGGTGCAGTGGCGTGATACCGGCGGCTTCGACAACATCATTCCGGGACTGAAAACCGGTCGCTACGATGTGGCCTTGTCCAACATCAACGCCACGCCGGCGCGCGCCAAAATTATCGACTTCGTGAGTTACTACGACGCCAGCCGTCTCGGCATTATTTCGCGGAAAGACGCCAACGTCGCGCCGTTCAAAACCCTCGACGAGGTGTGCGGTAAAGAAGTCGGCGCCGGTTCCGGCACCACCCAGGTGACCCGTCTGGAAGAGGCCAGCAAAGCCTGTGAAGCGGCCGGGAAGAAACCGATTAAAGTGTCAGTGTTCCCGGATCGCCCGGCGGGTGTTCAGGCCGTGGTCAGCGGGCGTGTGCCGATGTTCCTCGGTCCGTACGAAGGCCTGTTGTGGCAGGTGAAAGTGATCAAACCGCTGACCATGAGCGGCGAAATCACCGTGCATGATGCGCCGGTATCGGTCGCCTTCCCGAAAGATTCCGCGCTTGAACCTGCCGTACAGGCAGCGCTGAACTCGCTGATTAAAGATGGCAGCTACCAGAAGATCCTGGATAACTGGGGCATCGGCTTTGGCGCGGTTAAAGAGTCAAAACGTAATCAGGATATCTTTCAATGAGTGACTTTCACGACCACACCGACGATCTGAAAATCGTCGGTAAACGCTACTACGGACGCTGGCTCAGTGCGCTGGTGGTGCTGTTGTGCGTGGTGGCGATGGCGCATTCGATGATCAACAATCCGCGCTTCGAATGGGGCGTGATTGCGGAAAACTTCACCGGCGAGTCAATCCTGCAGGGCGTGCTGATGACGCTGCAGCTGACCGCGATTTCGGTGGTGCTGGGCTTCGCCTTTGGCACGGTGCTGGCGCTGATGCGGCTGTCATCCAACCCGGTGCTGGTCGGCGTCAGCTGGTTCTATACCTGGTTTTTCCGCGGCGTGCCGATGCTGGTACAGCTGTTCCTGTGGTACAACATCGCGGCGCTGTACCCGACCATTTCGCTGTCGCTGCCGGGTCTGGGTGAAATCTGGAGTACTCAGTCTAATGCGCTGGTCAGTCCGTTCAGCGCGGCGGTAATCGCGCTGGTAATGCATCAGTCTGCCTATGCGGCTGAGATCGTGCGCGCCGGGATTCAGAGCGTTGGCAACGGCCAGCTGGAAGCTGCCCGTGCGCTGGGTTACCGTCCGGCGCAGATTTTCCGCCATACCGTACTGCCGCAGGCGATGCGCGCCATCATGCCGCCGGCCGGTAACGAAATCATCGGCCAGCTAAAAACCACGGCGGTGGTATCGGTGATCTCCCTGCAGGATGTGCTGTTTTCGGCGCAGATCATCTATCAGCGCACCTATGAAGTGATCCCGCTGCTGCTGGTGGCGACGCTGTGGTATCTGCTGATGACCTCGGTACTGTCGGTTGGTCAGTTCTACGTCGAGCGCTACTTTGGCCGTGGCGTCACGCGCCGTGAAAAGCGCAGTTTACTCAAGTCGCTGCCCGGTTTCTCCGCGCCTAAAGCCGAAAGGAGCGTAAGCAATGGCTGAAGCGATCGCCTTACGTAAGGTGACCAAACGTTTTTCCGGCGTCACTATTCTGGATGAAGTTAATCTTGATATCCCGGCTGGCTCGGTGACGGTGATCCTCGGACCGTCTGGATCAGGCAAATCGACGCTGTTGCGCTGCATTAATCATCTGGAAAAACTGGATGGCGGCACGATTCGTATCGGTGGCGAGATCATCGGTTACAAACAGAAAGGCCAGGCGCTGCACGAGCTGAGCAGCAGCGAGATTGCGCGTCAGCGCGCCGAAATCGGCATGGTGTTTCAGCAGTTCAACCTGTTCCCGCACCGCACCGTGCTGCAAAACATTGTCGATGCACCGATGCGGGTGAAGAAACAGAGCCGCCAGCAGGCGACCAGCAAAGCGCTGTCGCTGCTTAAGCAGGTGGGTCTGGCCGGGCGCGAAGAAGAGTGGCCGCAGAATCTCTCCGGTGGTCAGCAGCAGCGCGTGGCGATCGCCCGTGCGCTGGCGATGGATCCCGGCGTGATGCTGTTTGATGAGCCCACGTCTGCGCTCGATCCGGAACTGGTGGGTGAAGTGCTGCAGGTGATTAAACAGCTGGCGCACTCCGGCATCACCATGGTGATCGTGACACACGAAATCGGTTTTGCGCGCGAGGTGGCCGATAACATCGTGTTTATGGAAGGCGGGCGGATTGTGGCGGCGGGTCCGACGCAGCAGGTGCTCGACGATCCGGAAAACGGACGGGTAAGAAACTTTATTGCAACGGTGCTGTAAGCACCGTTTTTCATTTTTGACTCCAGGAAGCATGATGACGCAAAAACCGGTGATGCACAGCGCCCACTGGGGTGCTTTTACTGCCCGCCAGCAGGGCGATCGACTGACTATCGAACCGTTTCACGGCGATCCCGATCCCAGCCCGCTGCTGCAAAACTTTCACAATGTCCTGCATCATCCGGCGCGCGTGGCGCAACCGATGGTGCGCCGTGGCTGGCTGGAAAACGGGCCCGGCGCGGATCCGCGTCGCGGCAATGATGACTATGTGGCGGTGAGCTGGGAGCAGGCTTACACGCTGGTGGCGCGCGAACTGCAGCGCGTCGGTGACGCGTATGGGCCGGAAGGTATTTTTGGTGGCTCATATGGCTGGTCAAGTGCCGGCCGTTTTCATCACGCGCAGAGCCAGGTGCACCGCTTTCTTAACACGGTGATGGGCGGCTATGTGCGCTCGGTGAACAGCTACAGTTCCGGCTCGGCTTCGGTGCTGTTACCGCACATCGTTGGCGACATGAATGAGATCGCCCGCCGCGGCGTCAGCTGGGAAGAGATCGCCCGGCATAGCGAGATCGTGCTGGCGTTCGGCGGCCTGGCGCTAAAAAATTCGCAGGTGGCAAGCGGAGGTCTGAGCGAACACACCGAACGCGGCTTTATGCAGCAGGCGGCAGGACGCGGCGCACGCTTTATTTCGGTGAGCCCGTTGCAGAGCGATCTGCCCGATGAGGCGCAGGGAGAGTGGCTGGCGCTGCGCCCCGGTACCGATGCGGCCTTCATTCTCGGTCTGCTGTCGGTGCTGATTGACGAGCAGCGCACCGATGAGGCTTTCCTCGCGCGTTACACCGTCGGCTGGCCGCAAATGGTCGCCTATATTCGCGGCGAAGAGGACGGTACGCGGCGCGACGCACAGTGGGCGGCTGAGATTTGTGGCGTCAGCGCGGCAACAATCATCGATTTTGCCCGCCAGCTGCACGGCAAGCGCGTGCTGGTTACCGTGGCGCACGCGTTGCAGCGCGCGGAACACGGAGAGCAACCGGTATGGCTGGGGCTGGTGCTGGCGGCCGCGCTGGGACAGCCGGGGCTGCCGGGCGGAGGCTACACCTATGCGCTCGGCGCACTCGGCCATTACGGTAAGCATCATAATCTGGTGAGTTTCCCGGCGCTGCCGCAGGGCAGGAACGGGATTGACCGGCTGATCCCGGTGGCGCGTATCGCCGATATGCTGCTGCATCCCGGCAAGCAGTTTGATTACAACGGCCGGCGTCTGACCTATCCGCACATCCGTCTGGCCTACTGGGCGGGCGGCAATCCGTTCCATCATCATCAGGATCTGGCGCGGCTGCGGCAGGCGTTTTGCCAGCTGGATACGCTGATTGTGCACGAGACCGCGTGGACCGCCAGCGCGCGCCATGCGGATATCGTGCTGCCTGCCACCATGACGCTGGAGCGTGAAGATATCGGCGGTGCGCCGACCGATCGTCATCTGTTTGCCATGCAGCCGGTGGCACAACCTTACGCGCAGGCGCAGGATGACTACACCATTTTTGCTGAACTGGCGCGTCGTTTAGGCCGTGAAGAGGCGTTCACCGAAGGACGCGACGCCCGCGGCTGGCTGCGCCATCACTATGCGCAGACTGCAGGAAAAACTGGCCGCGCATCAGGTGACGATTCCTGACTTCGACCAGTTCTGGCTGCAGGGCGTGATTGAACTGCCGCAGCTGAAAGATGGCGGGCGGATGATCAATGCGTTTCGGGCCGATCCGGCGGCGGCACCGCTACCGACACCGAGCGGCAAAATCGAAATCTTTTCCGCCACCATCGCCAGCTTTGGCTATGAAAATTGCCCCGGCCATCCGGTGTGGCGCGCGCCGCAGCAGCAGCCGGATGCGGAACATCCGCTGTGGTTGATCGCGAATCAGCCGGCCACGCGCCTGCACAGCCAGCTGGATTTTGGTGACTACAGCCTGAGCGGCAAACGCGAAGGACGTGAGGTGTGCAGCCTGCATCCGCACGATGCCGCCGCGCGCGGCATTACCAACGGCGACATTATCGAGTTGTACAATCAGCGCGGTCACGTGCTGGCCAGCGCTCGCGTTACCGAAAGCATTATGCCGGGTGTGGTGCAGTTGCCGACCGGCGCCTGGTACGATCCGGTCGATCCCACCGCGCTGCGACCGCTGTGCCGCCACGGCAATCCGAATGTGCTGACGCTGGATATCGGCACTTCATCGCTGGCGCAGGGCTGTAGCGGACAAATCACCGTGGTGCAACTGCGCAAATACCGCGGCGAACTGACGCCGGTGCAGGCATTTATTCCGCCGCAGCCGGTCAGCTACAGCACTGAGATTATCTGAGGCCGTGCAGGGCTTCGCCTACCGCATCAAATAGCCGGTCCAGTTCGGCCGGCTGGGTATCAAACATCGGGCCGAACTGCAGCGTATCGCCGCCAAAGCGGACGTAAAAGCCGGCTTTCCACAGCGCCATGCCCGCTTCAAACGGCCGCACGGTCGCGTCACCTTCACGGGGTGCCAGTTGAATGGCACCGACCAGCCCGCAGTTGCGGATATCCACCACCTGCGGACAATCGCGTAGCCCGTGTAGCGCGCGTTCAAAATGCGGTGCCAGTTCGGCCGACTGGCTAATCAGCGCCTCGTTTTCCAGCACGTCCAGCGTCGCCAGCGCGGCCGCGCAGGCCACCGGATGCGCCGAATAGGTGTAGCCGTGCGCAAACTCAACCGCGTGCTGCGGCAGCGGCTGAGACATAAAGGTATGATAGATTTCGCTGCTGGCCACCACGCCGCCCAGCGGAATGGCACCGTTGGTAATCTGTTTGGCGAAGTTGAGCAGATCCGGTGTGACGCCAAAATACTCCGCGCCGCTCCAGCGTCCCATGCGGCCAAAGCCGGTGATCACCTCGTCAAAAATCAGCAAAATATCGTGCTGCGTACAGATCTCACGCAGGCGCTGCAGGTAGCCGTGCGGCGGAATAATCGCGCCGGCAGAACCGGACAGCGGTTCAACGATCAGCGCGGCAATAGTCGAAGCATCATGCAGTTCAATCAGCTTCAGCATCTCATCCGCCAGCGCCTCGCCCCCCGTGGCGGGCTGGCCGGGGGTGAACGCCAGCTCTGGCTGCAGCGTATGCGGCAGGTGATCAACCTCCAGCAGCTGACCAAAGGCCTTACGGTTGCCGCCGATTCCTCCAAGGCTGGTGCCGCCAATGTTCACGCCGTGATAGCCGCGCGCGCGACCAATCAACCGGGTTTTATTGGGCTGGCCTTTGGCCCGCCACCAGGCGCGCGCCATTTTCACCGCAGTATCCGCCGACTCCGATCCCGAACCGGTAAAGAACACGTGATTGAGATGGCCGGGCATCAGGCTGGCGATGCGCTCGGCCAGCTGAAACGACAGCGGATGGCCGTACTGAAAGCCCGGCGAGTAATCCAGCTTACCGAGTTGCTGCGCGACTGCCTGCTGGATTTCACGGCGCGTGTGGCCCGCTCCGCAGGTCCATAAGCCGGACAGACTATCGAAAATCTGGCGGCCGTCGCCATCGGTCAGCCAGTGGCCGTGCGCGGCGACAATAAAACGGGGATCCTGCTGAAAATAGCGGTTAGCAGTGAACGGCATCCAGTGCGCCTGTAAATTCAGGTCGGCGGTATTGATCGGCTGTGACATCGGGGTTTCTCCGGCATGTGTTAAGCAGAGTTTGCAATCCGCCGCCGGTTAAGTTAAATGCTAATTAACTTGTCTTCACTTATGGATTTACTCACCTGAATGAAAAAGAAAACGCTGGCCCAGGTGACCGACTTCGACCTCAGACTGCTGCGCGTTTTCAAAACCGTCAGCGAGTGCGGCAGCTTTTCCGCCGCCGAAAGCCTGCTTGGCATTACGCGCTCGGCCATCAGCCTGCACATGAGCGATCTGGAAAAACGGCTGGGCATGCGCCTGTGCCAGCGCGGTCGCGCCGGGTTTGCGCTCACTGAGGAAGGGCGTGAAATTTTACGACACAGCGAGACCATGATGGCGGCGGTGGAAGATTTTCGCCAGCAGGTGAACCAGATGCATCAGCAGCTGCGCGGGGAGTTCAACATCGGCATCATCAATAATCTGGTGACGCAGCCGCGCATGCGTCTCACCCATGCACTGGCGGCGCTGCGGGAGAGCGGGGCAGGGATCCGTATCAACATCAGTATGTTAACCGCGGCGGATATCGAGCGAGGTCTGCTGGAAGGACGCCTGCACGTGGGCGCGCTGCCGATGGCGGCGCCGGTCTCCGGGCTGGCGTACGCGCAGCTGTATGATGAACATGCGCAGCTCTATTGCAGCAACGCGCACCCGCTGTTTAACCAGGCGGAGCGGCCGGAACACCACGCGCTGGCAGCCTGCGATGCGATAGCGCCGCTGTTTCGCATGCCGGCGGAGGCGATTGCGCTGCATCAGCAGCTGAACTGCAGCGCCACCGCTTCCGATCGCGAAGGGATCGCATTTCTCATTCTCACCGGGCGCTATATCGGTTTCCTGCCGGACCACTACGCCGCGCAGTGGGTGGAGAAAAAGCAGATGCGCGCCCTCGCGCCACAGCAGTTCCATTACCACAGCCAAATCGCGCTCGTTACGCGTCAGGGGCCGCGTCACAACGCCATCCTGCAACGCTTTTTGCAGGCACTGGCGCTGGACGAGCCCGGCGCTTAGCGGAGGTGTTTACGCAATCTAGTTACAACATACTGTTATGTATACTACATCAACCCGGGTGCCAGCACCGTGCGGCGTAAATTCTGACAGGCCTTGATGGCAGGCGGGGTGACGAGAAAGAAGCGGGCGAAAAAAAGGGGAGAACCATGCGTTCTCCCCTGAGATATCACTGCTTTATGCGCGCAGCGGTTCGCCGCGTACCGGGCGATCGCCCGCCACGAAGTAGTCCGCTTCGCTGCGCGGCAGCGGCTGGCGGCCACGAATGTTGTCGGCGATCTTCTCACCAATCATGATGGTGGTGGCGTTCAGGTTACCGGTGATGATCAACGGCATAATTGAGGCGTCGACTACGCGCAGCCCCTGCAGGCCGTGTACGCGACCTTCGCCATCCACAACCGCCATCTCATCGCTGCCCATTTTACAGGTGCCGCACGGATGGTAAGCGGTCTCAGCATGGTTGCGCACAAACTCATCCAGCTGCTCGTCGCTCTGGCACTCCAGCCCCGGACTGATCTCTTTGCCGCGATACTTATCCAGCGCCGGCTGGTTGATGATTTGGCGCGTGATGCGGATGGCATCGCGGAACTCATGCCAGTCCTGCTCGTGCGCCATGTAGTTGAAAAGAATCGCCGGATGACGTCGCGGATCGCGCGACTTAATGCGCACGTGACCGCGGCTTGGCGAACGCATCGAACCGACGTGACACTGGAAACCGTGCGCTTCTACCGCATTCGAGCCGTTGTAGTTAATCGCCACCGGCAGGAAGTGGTACTGAATGTTGGGCCAGGCAAACTCTTCCCGGCTGCGGATAAAGCCACCGCCTTCAAACTGGTTGCTGGCGCCGATACCGGTGCCTTTGAATAGCCACTCGGCACCAATTTTCGGCTGGTTCCACCACTTCAGGGCCGGATAAAGCGATACCGGCTCTTTGCACTCGTACTGCAGGTACATCTCCAGATGATCCTGCAGGTTTTCACCGACACCCGGCAGATCATGCACCAGCGGGATGTCGTGCTGCTTCAGCAATGCCGCCGCGCCAACGCCGGAGCGCTGCAGAATCTGCGGCGAGGCGATAGCACCTGCGCACAGCAGCACTTCACGCCGCGCATGCACGGTGTGCGACGTATCGCTGGCGCCGTGCAGATACTGCACGCCGACCGCGCGTTTGCCCTCGAACAGAATGCGATCGGTGGTGGCGTGGGTGATGATTTTCAGGTTCGGACGCTGTTTTGCCGTATCCAGATAACCGCGCGCGGTGCTGGAGCGGCGGCCCTGCGGCGTCACGAAACGGTCCATCGGACCAAATCCTTCCTGCTGATAACCGTTGAGATCGTCGGTGCGCGGATAGCCCGCCTGCACGCCGGCTTCAATCATCGCGGCGAACAGCGGGTTGTTGCCTGGCTTACAGGTGGTGATGCTCACCGGGCCTTCGCCACCGTGATAATCATTAGCACCGATATCGCGCGTTTCCGACTTGCGGTAGTAGGGCAGGCAGTCGCGGTAAGTCCAGTTTTTCAGTCCCGGCTGCTGCGCCCAGTTGTCGAGATCCATGGCGTTACCACGGATGTAGCACATGCCGTTGATCAGCGACGAACCGCCCAGCCCTTTACCGCGTCCGCACTCCATGCGGCGGTTATTCATGTGCGGCTCAGGCTCGGTTTCGTACGCCCAGTTGTAGCGTTTGCCCTGTAACGGCCAGGCCAGCGCCGCCGGCATTTGCGTGCGGAAATCAAAGCGGTAATCGGGACCGCCGGCCTCCAGCAGCAGGACGTTAACGCTGCTGTCTTCGGTCAGTCTTGTTGCCAAAACGTTCCCTGCGGATCCGGCTCCGATAATGATGTAATCAAATTCCATTAGTCGCTCCTCAGGTTAAGCTTGATTAAAATACCGACTGAAAACGGGTCAGTTCGACCTGTACAGATTTCACCTGGGTGTAGCTCTGCAGCGTCATCAGGCCATTCTCGCGGCCGATACCGGAGTGCTTGTAACCGCCCACCGGCATTTCAGCGGCGGATTCACCCCAGGTGTTGATCCAGCAAATGCCCGCTTCAATCTGGTGAATGACGCGGTGCGCGCGATTCAGATCCCGGGTGACCAGACCTGCCGCCAGGCCGTATTCGGTGGCATTGGCGCGGCGCACCACTTCTTCCTCGCTGTCGTAGGTCAGGATCGACATCACCGGTCCGAAAATCTCTTCGCGTACGATGGTCATCTCATCACGGCAATCGGTGAACACGGTCGGTTCTACCCAGGCACCGTTATCAAACGCCGCGCCGCTCATGCGTTTACCGCCGGACAGCAGGCGCGCGCCTTCGCTGATGCCGGATTCGATATAGCGCAACACATTGTCACGGTGCGGGAAGCTGACCAGCGGGCCAAAGTTGGTGGCCGGATCGTTGACATCGCCAGCTTTGATACGCGCCACGCGTTCAGCGATTTTGGCCTCAAACGCCTGCTGCAATGCTGTCGGCACAAACACGCGCGTGCCGTTGGTGCACACCTGGCCGGAGCTGTAGAAGTTCGCCATCATGGCGATGTCGGCGGCGAGATCGAGGTCAGCGTCGTCAAACACGATCAGCGGCGATTTGCCGCCCAGCTCCATGGTCACCTCTTTCAGCGTGGAGCCGGCCGCGTTGGCCATCACTTTTTTGCCGCTGGCCACGCCACCGGTGAAAGAGATTTTGTCGATGCCAGGATGGTCGGTCAGCAGCTGACCGGTCACCGCGCCGCGCCCGTTCAGCACGTTGAACACGCCATCCGGTACGCCGGCTTCGCTGTAGATTTCTGCCAGCTTCAGCGCGCTCAGCGGCGTCACTTCGCTGGGTTTGAAGATCATCGCGTTACCGGCCGCCAGCGCCGGTGCGGATTTCCACAGCGCGATCTGAATCGGATAGTTCCATGCGCCAATACCGGCGACCACGCCAAGCGGTTCGCGGCGCGTATAGACGAAGGAGGTATCACGCAGCGGGATCTGCTGGCCTTCCAGCGCCGGAATAAGGCCAGCGTAGTACTCCAGCACATCGGCACCGGTAACAATGTCCACCGCCTGGGTTTCACTCAGCGGTTTACCGGTGTCGAGGGTTTCCAGCGCCGCCAGCTCATCGTTACGCTCGCGCAGGATATCCACCGCACGGCGCAGGATGCGTGACCGCTCCATCGCCGTCATGGCCGCCCAGATTTTCTGGCCTTTTTGCGCGGCGGCGACCGCGCGATCGACATCCGCCTGCGCGGCTTCATGGACCTCGGCCAGCACTTCGCCATTGGCCGGGTTGATGGTCTGGAATGTGTCACCCGCTGCTGCGGCAACGTATTGACCATCAATGTATAAATGCTGCTCGGTGAATCGGGACATGGTTGCTCCTTCCTCAGTGATTCGCGGCACCAGCCAGCTGCTGGCGAATGAATTGGGTGGTGAGCGTTCTGGCAATCGCCAGATCAAACGGTTTGCCGCTCAGCGCGGCGCGCAGCCACAGGCCATCAACTAGCGAGGCCAGACCGTGCGCGGCCAGCCGCGCCTGCTCACGCGGCAGCTCGCGGCGAAACTCGGCAGCGAGCGTGGAAAACAGGCGACGGCTGCTGACGCGTTCCAGGCGACCCAGCTGCGGCTGATGCATGCTGCTGGCCCAGAAGTCCAGCCACGCTTTCATCGCTGCGCTGTGCACCTGGGTGTCGTCGAAGTTACCTTCGACAATCGCCAGCAGGCGCGCTTCGGTGCCGGCTCCCGCCAGCGGTTTCAGTCGCGCCGCCACCGCATCACGCAGCTGACGCGTCACGTCGCGCATGGTGGCTTCCAGCAAACCGTTTTTGTCTTTGAAGTAGTGGCTGATGATGCCGGTCGAGACGCCGGCGCGCCGCGCAATCTGCGCAATGGTCGCGTCATTGATCCCGACTTCGTTAATGGTACTCAGGGTCGCATCAATCAGTTGCCGACGACGTATCGGCTGCATTCCCACCTTTGGCATGACTCCAGCTCCACCGCAATGTAAGGCCCCTATTAAAACTTTTTTTGATTGCACGTTCAATATAAAAAAGAAACTTGTTAGGATACTGTGCTTCGGTTGTTATAAAAGCGCAACGGGATGGTGAATGCTGAACCGTGCCGAACAATCAGGAGGGAAAACAGGAGAACGATACCGATAAGGCCGATCGCTACGGCCCTGCTACTTCATTGAATAATTACAGGAAATTAACCAGAGGTAACCGATGATTAATCCACCTGCCAGTGAAAAAGACAGAATCAATCCCGTGGTGTTTTACACCTCTGCCGGACTGATTCTGACATTTTCACTTGTCACCATTTTGTACAGCGATCTCGCTGCCGGCTGGATCCAGAGCGCCGTCAACTGGGTATCGTCCACCTTTGGCTGGTACTACATGCTGGCCGCTACGCTGTATATCGTCTTCGTCATCTATATGGCCTGTTCACGCTACGGCGCCATCAAGCTGGGCCCGGAGCAGTCCAAACCCGAATTCAGTCTGCTGAGCTGGTCGGCGATGCTGTTTGCCGCCGGCATCGGCATCGATCTGATGTTCTTCTCGGTGGCGGAACCGGTCACGCAGTATATGCAGCCGCCGGAAGGGGCCGGGCAGACCCTGGAAGCGGCGCGTCAGGCGATGGTGTGGACGCTGTTTCACTACGGTCTGACCGGCTGGTCGATGTATGCGCTGATGGGCATCGCGCTCGGCTACTTCAGCTACCGCTATAATCTGCCGCTCACCATTCGCTCAGCGCTCTATCCGATCTTCGGCAAGCGCATTAACGGCCCGATTGGTCACACGGTGGATATCGCGGCGGTGATCGGCACCATTTTTGGTATCGCCACCACGCTGGGTATCGGCGTGGTACAGCTCAACTACGGGCTGAAAGTGTTATTTGATGTGCCGGAAGGGCTGACGGCGCAGATGGCGCTGATTGTACTGTCGGTGGTGATCGCCACCATTTCAGTGACCTCGGGCGTGGATAAAGGCATCCGCATTCTGTCGGAGCTGAATGTCGCGCTGGCGCTTGGTCTGATTCTGTTTGTGCTGTTTATGGGCAAGACGGATTTCCTGCTCAACGCGCTGGTGCTGAACGTCGGTGATTACATCAACCGCTTTATGGGCATGACGCTCAACACCTTTGCGTTTGATCGTCCGACGCAGTGGATGAACAGCTGGACGCTGTTTTTCTGGGCGTGGTGGGTGGCGTGGTCGCCGTTTGTCGGCCTGTTCCTCGCCCGTATTTCCCGTGGCCGCACCATCCGTGAGTTTGTGCTCGGCACGCTGATTATCCCGTTCACCTTCACGCTGCTGTGGCTGTCTGTGTTCGGTAACGCGGCGCTGTACGAGATCATCCACGGCGATGCCGGTTTTGCCCAGGAAGTGATGGCGCATGCCGAGCGCGGGTTCTACAGCCTGCTGGCGCAGTATCCGGCGTTTAAGTTCAGCGCCTCGGTCGCCACCATTACCGGCATGCTGTTTTATGTTACCTCGGCGGATTCCGGCTCGCTGGTGCTAGGGAACTTCACCTCGAAGCTGAAAGACATCAACAGCGATGCGCCAAACTGGCTACGCATTTTCTGGTCGGTGGCGATTGGCGTGCTGACCATGGGCATGCTGATGACCAACGGCATCTCTGCGCTGCAAAACACCACGGTGATCATGGGCCTGCCGTTCAGCTTCGTGATCTTCTTTGTGATGGCCGGGCTGTATAAATCACTCAAAGTGGAGGATCACCGCCGCGCCAGCGCCAGCCGTGATACCGCGCCCTATATTCCGGCGAGCAATGACCGTCTGAGCTGGAAAAAGCGGCTGTCGCGCCTGATGAACTACCCAGGCACGCGCTATACCCAGCAGATGATGGAAACGGTGATCTATCCGGCGATGCAGGATGTCGCCAAAGAGCTTGAGCTGCGCGGCGGTCGCGTATCGCTGGAGAGCGTTGCGCCGGAAGAGGGCCAGCCGCTGGGCTACCTTGATCTGCGCGTGCACCTCGGCGAGGAGCAGGATTTCGTCTATCAGGTGTGGCCGCAGCAGTACTCGGTGCCGGGCTTTACCTATCGCGCCCGCAGCGGTAAGTCGCACTATTACCGGCTGGAAACCTTCCTGCTGGAGGGCAGCCAGGGCAACGATCTGATGGACTACAACAAGGAGCAGGTGATCATCGACATTCTCGATCAGTACGAGCGTCACCTGAACTTTATCCATCTGCATCGTGAGGCGCCGGGCAGCAATATCACATACCCGAGCGTGTAACAGTGCGGGCAGCCGTGCAAAGCGGCTGCCCGGTTAATCACGTGGCGTTCCTCGCATAATTGCCAGCGGCAGCTAGACTCACTAGCTGACCTGAAGGGGAACATAATGAAATTGGGTTTTGCGTGTAAGTACTTTGATTCTGAGGCTAAACAGCCATTTCCATTTAAAACCACCACCCGTACACGTTTTCTCGCTATGGAGCGTAACGCGGCGGCCACGCTGCTACTGACGTTGGCACAAAATAACCTGCAGAACCTCTCTCTGACGCTGGAACAGCTGGCGCAGCAGCCGGATGCGTTGCGGATGATGCGCATCGGCAGCGATCTGCTGCCGCTGTACACCGTGCCGCTGGCCACTGAACTGTATGGCGATATTCTGCCTGAGCTGCAGCCGCTGTTTAGCCGCTGCGGCGAATTGGCCCGCGCGCACAACATTCGCCTGTCGTTCCATCCCGGCCAGTATACGGTGCTGGCTTCGGATAATGATGACGTGGTGGATCGGGCGCTGGAGGATGTCGAGTACCACACGCTGTGCGCGGTACTGATGGGCTACGGCAGGCAGTTTCAGGATTTCAAAATCAACATCCACATGAACGGCAAACGCGGTATAGAGGGTTTTCGCGCGGCGTTTATGCGCCTCAGCCCGGAAGCCCGCAATATGCTGACGGTGGAAAATGACGAAATTTCCTGCTCGCTGGATGACGTCTTGCAGGCGCGTGCGCTGTGTCCGGTGGTGCTGGATATTCACCATCACTGGGTGAAAGAGAATCAGTTTATTCAGGCCAGCGATGCGCGCGTGGCGCTGATTCTGGAGTCGTGGCGCGGCGTGCGGCCGGTGCTGCACTATTCGATCGCCCAGGAAGGGCTGATTCCGGAGAGCGGCTTTCCCGATCAGGAGCAACTCGCCGCCTCAAAGCCTAAGCTGCGCGCCCATTCTGACTACTATTTCAACCAGACGCTGAATGACTGGGCGCTGTCGTTTGATCGCTTCGACATCATGTGCGAAGTCAAAATGAAGAACCTCGCACGCGATCGCCTGTATGACTATGCGCAGACGCGCTGATTAACCGCTTACGGCGCCGTGATCACAATGGCGACGCGGCGATTTTGCGCCCGGCCCTGCGCAGTGTTATTGCTGGCGACCGGCGCGCTCATGCCCAGCCCGCGCGTCACGATGTTTTGCCGTGGAATCGCCGCGCCGGTGGCCCACTGATCGGCCACCGCGTTGGCGCGTTTCAGCGACAGCTGCTGGTTGTAATCTGCTTTGCCGTAGTTATCGGTGTGACCGTCAACGCGCAGATGTTCAATGCCGGTGGCGGCCAGGCTTTTCGCCATCTGCGCAATGCTGGCTTTGCTGGCGGGCGTCAGGTCAGATTCATTGATGCCAAACAGGATCTTATCGGACAGGCCCAGTCCCCAGCCTTCGGCGTTTTCGCTGAAGCCGGCGTCGCGCATCGCTTTAATCTGCGCGTCGCTAAAACGTCCGGTTGACTGACAGCCGACACAGGCCAGCACCATAACCAGCAAACATGATTTCAGTTTCATACGCGTACCTTACTCATTCCTTTGTTTTTATACATGTGCATATCGGCGCGCTCCAGAATCGACGCCACCGAATCGCCATGCTGCGACCAGGCGTAGCCGATGGTCACGGATGTGGTGATCTGCGTGCCTTCCGAAATCACAATCGATTGCGCGATTGCGGTACGAATATCTTCCGTCAGCTGCTGCAGATCGGCTTCTGAGGTGCGGCTGGTGATCAGCATGGCAAACTCGTCACCGCCCAGCCGCGCCACCAGATCGTCCTGATACGCCAGCGCGCTGAGGCGCGCCGCGATGGCCTTCAATACTTCATCACCGGCGGCATGGCCCCAGTTGTCGTTAATGCTCTTGAAGCGATCGCCGTCGAGAAACAGCAGCACAAAATTCTCATGCGCCAGCTGCTGATCCAGCAACTGCGACAGGCGGCCAACAAACGCCGAGCGGTTGGCAAGTCCGGTTAACGGATCCTCCAGCGCTTTGGCCGCCAGTGAACGGTTATCGCGCAGCAGCGAGGCTTTTAGCGTCTGCATTTCACTCAGCAGCGAGTTGAGATCTTCGGAAAACAGCTGAAACTCTTTGGTCGGATTTTGCGGTACGCGCGTCGAGAAATCGCCAGAGCGAATCACGTAATGGATGGCGCTGGTGATATTGCGCAGCGAGCGCAGAATACCGCGATGCAGAAATTCACTCAGCAGGCAGGAAATCACCAGCACGCACAGCATACCGATGGATAAAATCATCACCGAATAGCGAATAAAATCGGCCGCACCGCTGACGGTGCCAGCCAGCATTAAATGGCCGACCTGGGTTTCGGCGTGATTAATTTCCACCGCCAGCGGCTGCTGATAAATCCAGCGACGCAGTAGCGTTTCATACCAGCCGCTCTCTTGCTGGCGATCGTGCCAGTCCACCAGTACGGTATTGCCCGCCGTGACCAGCTTCGCGGAGGCAAACATCCCTTCATTGCCGAGCAGGGCTATTTTGTTGCGGGCATCATAGCTGTCTTCAAATACCGTCGCGGCGGTCAGGCTGGTGCTGAGTGTGGCGGCAATGAGTTCGAGGTTTCTTTTCTCATAGCGTTTAATGAACAGTAAAGACGTCGATGTCAGCAGCAGCCAGCACAGCAGTAATATCACGGCGGCATTGACGGTGCTGATACGACGCAACTTATTGCGAATCGATGATTTATCTTTTTTTATGCTATCAAACTTCATCTTATTTGCTTCCTTTGCGGGACAGCAACAACACGTCCGGGCTCACTCTGACACCGCTGCGCGCCAGCGAGTCAAGGTTGACGGAAAATGCGGTGTGATCGCGGTTAAAGATCAGACAAAAGGCCGCGCCAACCGCACAGTCCGGGTTGTTTTCCGCGATGGACAGGACGGCTTTACCCTGTAGCATCGCCAGCAGTTCAGTTTGCTGCTGCGGCGTCTGATCGCCGAAGTAAATGGCATCGCAGCGCTGGCGGCTGAGTTCGCTGGTCTGGTTAATCCACACCACGCTGAACGGCGTCGGGCCCTGAGGCTGCGCAAGGTGCTGTGCTGAAGCTAATACGCACAGCTGTGGCGGCTGTGTTAACTGTGGCCAGTGGGTAAAACTGATGATGCCGCTGACGATGCGGTTAGCCTGATCGTCACGCTGAACCGCACTGTTTGCCGCCTGAGCAGCAGGAAAACAGAGGAGATAAATGAGAGAAAATACGGGAAGAAATGCGCGCAGGCCCTGCAACAAATAGAGCAGCTGGCTGTCGCCCTTCACCTTTAATTGTAGTTGTAACATAGCGCTATCTCTGAACAGCAACCGGGAAATAGTACCATCGCGCTGTACAAAAGAGTACCGCCGTACAGGCGCTGATACCGCGATCAGGCAGGGTAGAATAAATTCGTCAGGACCGGATTTAAATAGAGAGTTAAAAGAGTAATGAATAAAAAATCAGCAGCATAAGCGTATTAAGGCTGACTTCTGCCGGATATGCCCGCAGCAAAATTAGCGCAGCGGCGAGATTTTTCGCAAAAAGATTTGCCCGGCGCCGCCGGATATTCCCTTTGTGGCGTAATGGCCCTGAATTGAACAATCATTCAGCGCCATTCACCGCATATTTTTAATTAAAAATCCAAATCCCGGCCGTTGCTGGCAATGACCCGCTGATACCACCAGAAGGATTTTTTGCGCAGCCGGTTGAGCGTGCCGTTACCGTGGTCGTCGCGATCGACATAGACAAATCCGTAGCGTTTACTCATTTCACCGGTCGACGCCGCGACCAGATCGATGCAGCCCCAGGTGGTGTAGCCCATCACCGGCACGCCGTCAGCAATCGCTTCACCCATGGCGCGAATGTGCTGTTGCAGGTAGCTGATGCGGTAATCGTCTGCAATTTCCCCGCTGGCATTGATTTCATCGTGCGCGCCGAGACCGTTTTCCACCAGAAACAGCGGTTTCTGATAGCGGTCGTACATCATATTCATGGTGATGCGCAGGCCAAGGGGATCAATGCCCCAGCCCCAGGCGCTGCGCGCCAGATGCGGATTGGTCAGTGACTTCACCACGTTGGCGGCGCTGCTATTCTGTTCATTCATCTCTGCCGACGCGCAGCGCGAGGCGTAATAGCTGAAGGAGATGAAATCGACGGTGTGGCGCAGCAGTTCGCTATCGCCCTCCGCCATGACAATCTCCACGCCTTTCTCGCGGAATACCCGGGCGGCGTAAGCGGGATAAGCGCCGCGCGCCTGGACATCGATAAAGAATAAGTTCTCGCGATCTTTCTGTAACGCGGCCCACACATCTTCCGGCTTGCAGGACCACGGATAAAAGTTGCCGCCGGCCAGCATGCAGCCAATCTGATTCTGCGGATTGATCTCATGGGCGATTTTGGTTACCAGCGCGCTGGCGACCAGTTCATGATGCGCTGCCTGATATTTCACCTGTTCGTGATGTTCATCCGGCGCGAACACCAGTCCGGCACCGGAGAACGGGCTGTGCAGCAGGATATTGATCTCATTGAATGTCAGCCAGTATTTCACCAGACCATCAAACGCTTCGAAGCAGGTGCGGGCGTAACGCGCGAAGAAATCGATCATTTTACGGTTGCGCCACGAGCCATATTCGGTGACCAGATGCATTGGCACATCGAAGTGACACAGCGTGACCAGCGGTTCGATGCCGTATTTGCGGCACTCTTCAAATACGCTGCGATAGAAGGCGATACCTGCCGCGTTCGGCGTCAGCTCATCGCCGTTGGGATAAATGCGGCTCCAGGCGATGGAGGTGCGAAACACCGTGAAGCCCATCTCCGCCATCAGGGCGATATCTTCTTTATAGCGGTGATAAAAATCGATGGCGTCGTGGCTCGGATAGAACTCGTCGTCGCGCAGCGTAAAGCGCGGCTCCAGCCCCAGCTTAACCGCCATGCGGTGCTCGCCGTGTGGAATCATGTCCACCGTGGTTAAGCCTTTACCGCCGGCGCGATAACTCCCCTCTGACTGGTTGGCGGCTAACGCGCCGCCCCATAAAAATCCCGCAGGAAATGTCACTTCAGACATCACTCACCTCAATCACAGTCCATTATTAATTCGCGCTGACCGGCTTTGCCGCTTCCGGCTTACAGGGGCGCGGCGCGGTCTCCGTCACCGGAATATCTTCAAAGCCAAGAATCAGCGTAAGAATGAACGACAGCACCACTGAGAGCACCATCACGCCAGCCACCCAGACGATGCTCATCGGGTTGGTGGGATCGAAAAACTGGACGCTGGTAAACAGGCCCGGTGAGGCCATCGAGTGGCTGGCGAGGCCGCCAATGCCGGCCACCGCACCACAGATAAAGCCGCTGATCAGGCTGGCAATCAGCGGGCGCTTCAGGCGCACCGCCACGCCGTACAGCGCCGGTTCGGAAATGCCGGCGACGATGGCGGAAGCTGCCGCCGCGAACGCCGTCTGCCGCAGTTCCGGATTTTTGGTTTTGAACGCCACCGCCAGCGATGAGCCGCCCAGTGACAGGTTGGCGCCAATTTCCGACGGCATCACCATGCCTTCTTTGCCGGTCTCAGCGATGGTCTGAATAATGGTCGGGGTAAACACGCGATGCATGCCGGTCATCACCAGCAGCGGCCACAGCCCGCCCATGATCGCCACCGACAGCCAGCCGAGATAACCGTGAATGGTGTACACCAGCGCCGAAATACCGCTACCGATCCAGATACCGAGCGGGCCAATAAAGACGATGGCGATGGGGGCAGCAATCAGCACAATCAGCATCGGTTTAAGGAAGTTTTTGGTCACCGCCGGGGTAAAGCGATCGACCCAGTATTCGATGTGCGACAGAATCCACGTCATCACCAGCGCGGGGATCACCGTGTAGGTGTATTTCACCGCGGTGACCGGCACTGAGGCGAATTCCACCACCTGACCCTGCGCCGCTTTGGCCATCAGGTCGATAAAATTGGGATGCACCAGCACGCCGGCAATGGCAATCGCCAGCGACATGTTGGTTTTAAATTTAAGCGCCGCCGAAGCCGCCACCATCACCGGCAGGAAGAAGAAGGCGCCATCACCAATCACATTCAGGATGATCAGCGTCGACGAGCCTTTGGGCAGCACGCCGCTCATCTCCAGCATCATCGCCAGCAGTTTCACCATTGATCCGCCAATGATCGCCGGGATCAGCGGTGACATGGTGCCGACCAGCGCATCGAGAATGCCCGCACCGATACTGCGCAGCGTGATTTTACGTTTCACCGGCGCGCTGCCGCTGTTGCCCGGCGTGCCCAGTTTCATCACTTCCTGAAAGGCGAGATTGACGTTGTTGCCGATGATCACCTGACACTGGCTGTCGGTGTGCACCACGCCCATTACGCCGGGAATGGCTTTCAGCGTAGCGTTGTCGACGCGCGCGCTGTCTTTCACCACGAAGCGCAGGCGTGTCATGCAGTGGGTAACGGCTTCAATATTCTCTAATCCGCCGAGCGAGGCCACAATGGCTCGTGCGGCGTCAGCGTAGTTGGTCGCCATGAATGTTTGTCTCTGATTGTAGGGTAGAGGAAACGTCGGTTTCGTCTGGCTGTTATGTGTTCATGAGAAACCGGTTTCACAAAATCATGAACAGGAACATTCATTCAGACAAGAAAAATCGCTATCTTCGTTTTAATTTTGTGATGTTGATCGGCTGGCTTGCGGCGGATTCTTCACTCGCAGGCGCAGGGCGACAAGAAAATTCCCCGTCTTATTCATCGCTTAGGTACACTGAGGCGATGAGCAGCGAAGCAGAGTGAAGCATGGCAACCATACTTGAGGTGGCAAAAAAGGCCGGCGTGTCAAAAGCGACGGTGTCGCGCGTGTTGTCCGGCAACGGCTATGTCAGCCAGGAGAAGCGCGATCGGGTGTACCAGGCAATTGCCGAGACCGGCTTCCGGCCGAATTTGCTGGCGCGCAACCTGGCGACTAAATCCAGCCAGACCATTGGCCTGGTGATCACCAACACGCTGTATACCGGCAGCTATTTCAGTGAAATGATGCAGCATTCGGCGCGTATTCTTGAGCAGCAGGGCCGTCAGCTACTGCTGGTGGACGGCAAACACAGCGCCGAAGAGGAGCGTGCGGCGATTCAGTTTCTGCTCGATCTGCGCTGCGATGGTGTGATCATCTATCCGCGTTTTCTCACCATCAATGAGATGGACAGCATCATTGCCCAGCACCGCCATCCGATTCTGGTGATCAACCGACGGCTGCGTCAGCACGACAGTTACTGCATCTACTCCGATCAGCAGCGCACCAGCGCCGAGGCGGTGGCGCAGCTGATTGCGCTCGGCCATCGCGATATCGCTTTTATCACCGGATCGCTTGACTCGCCGACCGGGCGCGAGCGCCTGGCCGGTTATCACGCGGCACTGGCGCAGCATCAGCTGGTGGCGGATGACGCACTGGTAGTGGAAGGCAAATGGCAGGCGCAGCACGGGGCAGCGGCTGTAGAAACGCTGCTGGCGCGTGGTAAACCGTTCAGCGCGCTGGTCGCCAGTAACGATGAGATGGCGGTGGGCGCGCTGAAAGCGCTGGCGGCGCATAACATCCGCGTGCCGCAGCAGGTGGCGGTGCTGGGTTTCGACGATATTCCGCTGGCGCCCTATACCATTCCGGCGCTGGCCAGCGTGCGCATGCCGGTGACCGGCATGATCGAGGAGACCATTGAACGGCTGGTGTCGATGCTCGACGGCGGCGAAATGCGCAATCGTAAAACCTTTGCCGGCGAGCTGATTTTGCGTGAATCCGTCGGTCCCGGCCCGTTTTACCCTGGCTGAAATCAGGCGTTCAGCAGCGCCTGCTTGAACGAATAGATGTGCACGCGCGCAGCGTCTTCTGCCCGTGTTACGTCACCCTGCGCCAGCGCCGCAATGATTGCGTCATGCTCGGCAATCACCTCCTGCATGTGCTGCGCGCTCGACAGGGTGGTTGCCCAGAAGCGCTGCGCCTGGGCGTGGATGATGCTGAGAATATCTGACAGACGACCGTTGCCGGCGATGTCAGCCAGCACCTGATGAAATTCGCGGTCCAGCAGCATCATCTGCTCACGATCTCGCGCCACGCTGGCGGCGGCGATGCGCTGATTCAGCACCTGTAGCTGGGCAATCTGCGCCGGATTCACGCGCTGCGTCGCCAGCCGCAGGCACAGCGCTTCATTTACCAGCCGCACTTCAATCAGCTCCAGCGCATCGTCAATCGACAGCGGTGCCACCATCACCCCTTTACGCGGGATAATCTGCAGTAACCCTTCGGTCGCCAGTCGGTGTACCGCCTGATTAACCGGCGTGCGGCCCATTGCCAGATCCTCCATCACCTGCGCGGTATTGAGATATTCACCTGGCTTATAGCGCAGCGTAATCAGGCGATGCCTGAACGCCAGATAGGCCTGTTCATTCAATGAAACGCTTTTTTGTCCGGCCTGTGACTTCACATTTTCAGCAACTGAATCACTCATCACGCAGATCCTTATTTGGGTACTGAGACATCTTACACAAAAACCTGGCATGAAAATGGCTATCTTGAAATTGCAGTGAAATTTCACACGCATTTTTCATCAGGAGATCATCGCATGCATTTACGCTTTACAACCGACTCACAAACCGCCCCGGTGCTGGATGTCGACATTAAGCAGCTGGTCATTGCCGGATGGGTTGGCCGCGACCAGGCGGCGGTGCTGCACCATATCAGGGAGCTGGAGGCGCTGGGCGTGCCCGCACCTGGTGCAGTCCCGCTGTTTTATCGCGTAGCCACCCAGCAGCTGGCGCAGCACAGCCCGCTGGAAGTGGTGGGCGAGCAAACCTCCGGCGAAGCCGAGCCGTTTGTGTTTTTCCATCGCGGCGAATACTGGGTGTCGCTGATTTCCGATCACACCGATCGTCACCTGGAAACCTTCAGCGTGGCACTGTCGAAGCAGGCCTGCGTTAAGCCGGTCGCCGGTCATGCGTGGCGTATGGCAGAGGTTGAGCCGCACTGGGATCGGCT
Source organism: Pantoea sp. VS1 (assembly GCF_002207995.1). Classification (NCBI taxonomy): domain Bacteria; kingdom Pseudomonadati; phylum Pseudomonadota; class Gammaproteobacteria; order Enterobacterales; family Erwiniaceae; genus Pantoea; species Pantoea sp. VS1. The sequence continues at coordinate 127,142 of NZ_NHZE01000046.1, read as the reverse complement.
GGAGCTGCGCGCGTGGATCAAAGTCAATGGCGACTGGGTGACTTATCAGCAGGGCACGCTGGCGTCTCTGCTCACGCCGATGGATCTGCTGGCGCGCTATTTCGGCGATCGCCAGGTCAGCGAAGGCTTTGCGATGTCATGCGGCACGTTGAGCGCGATTGGCGGCATCCATCCGGCCAGCGAGTTCCGCATGGCGCTGCACGATCCGCTGCTGAATCGCACGCTGGAACACCACTATGTCACCGGCACGCTGCCGGTGATTGCCTGAGGGGACGCGTATGACCACCTTATGGCAGGCGAGCCAGCAACTGCGCGCGGGAGACCTCACCGCAAGCGCCGCGACGCAACAGGCACTATGCGCCGCTGAGCAGCCGTCAGGCGAAGGCGCACGCGTGTTTACGCGGACCTACGCCGACAGCGCCGTTCAGCAGGCGCAGCAGGCTGATGTGCGCTGGCAACAGCAGCAGCCGCGCAGCCCGATTGACGGACTGCCAATCAGCATCAAAGACCTGTTTGATGTGGCGGACGAACCCACCTGCGCCGGATCGCGCGTGCTGGCGGATGCGCCGCCCGCCGCGCGCGACGCGCATATCGTGCAGCAGCTGAAACAGGCCGGTGCCGCTATCGTCGGCAAAACCAACATGACCGAGTTCGCTTTTTCCGGGCTCGGTATCAATCCGCACTACGGCACGCCAGCTAACCCATGGCAGCGCGGCGAAAAACGCATTCCCGGCGGTTCTTCATCCGGCGCGGCGGTGGCGGTGGCCGACGGCATGTGCCTCGCTGCGGTCGGCACGGACACCGGCGGCTCGGTGCGGATACCGGCGGCGCTGTGTGGGCTGACCGGCTTCAAACCCAGCGCCAGCCGCATCAATCAGGCTGGCACGCTACCGCTATCGGCGGCACTCGACAGTATCGGCGTAATTGCCCATGACGTGCGCAGCTGCTGGCTGCTCGACAGCGTCATCGCCGATCGGCCTTTGCAGCTGGCAGAGCGTGATATCACGCGGGCGCACTTTGCGATTCCACAGACCCGGGTGCTGGACGGGCTGGATCTCGCGGTTAGCCAGGCGTGGCACCACGCGCTGGCACAGCTGCGCGCGCAGGGTGCCACGCTCACCGAGCTGCCGCTGTCTGAACTGGCGGAACTGGAAACCATGAACGCCCGTGGCGGCATCACCGCCTGGGAAGCCTGGCAGTGGCATCAGTCGCTGCTGCAGTCGCACGCGACGGGTTATGACCCGCAGGTGCGGATGCGCATTGAGCGCGGCGCGTTGCTGAATGAGGCCGACGCACAGCTGCTGTATCAGCAGCGCGCCGACTGGCGGCAGCGGGTGGAGCAGGCGGTGGCACCTTTCGATGGCCTGCTGCTGCCCACCGTGCCGCTGATTGCGCCGACCATCGCCGAACTCGACGACCCGGAGCGCTATCGCCAGGTCAACCTGCTGATGCTGCGCAACACCAGCGTGATCAACATGCTGGACGGCTGCGCCATCTCCCTGCCTTGTCATCAGCCCGGCAGTGCGCCGGTAGGTCTGATGCTGGCCGCCACCCATGGCCACGATGCCGCGCTGCTTAGCTGGGCGCTGGCGCTTGAATCCATCCTGCAACGGAGTCTCTGAAAATGACACATCCTCACGGCATGCTGTTCGTCGCCACCAACGTCGCTGCTGAAAACGAAGCTGATTTCAATCAATGGTATGACCATGAACATGTCGCCGAGCGCGTCGCCATCGACGGCTTTCTCAGCGGCACGCGCTATCAGGCGCTGGATGCTGAACGCAAGTACCTCGGACTGTATGAAACCCGCTCGCTGGAAACCTTTACCAGCGCCGATTACTACGCCGCCTTTACGCGCCAGACGCCGTGGTCGGTAAAAAACCTGGAGCGGATGATCAAACCGATGCGCCGCGTGTGCGCCATCACCCAGCAGCACGGTCAGGGCAGCGGCAGCCACCTCGCGGTGCTGACGCTACAGGCTGGCATTGAAACTGCAACGCTCAACGCCTGGCAGCAGCAGGTTGCTACGGTGCCGGGCTATATCGCCTCGCGCTTACTCTCGCCGGACACCACGCTGAGCACGCCGCTGCCACAGGAAGATCGGGCGCAGCGTGCCATGCAGCCGATGCTGCTGCTCAGCTGTTCGTGCGCCGATGCCTGCCAGACACTGGCGGCGGCCGCGTCACAGGCGCTCAATGCCCGCGCTGAATTTTATGCGCTCAGCTGGCAGCTCACTAAACAGGAGATGGCTCATGGCGAATACTGATTCTACTCTGCCGCACGCCGCGCGTGCCGCAGCAGGGAAAACCCACACCGGCCGTCTGGCTGCGGCCAGCTCCATCGGCACCGCGCTGGAGTGGTACGACTTTACCGTTTACAACATCATGGCGGCGCTGGTGTTTAACCATGTGTTTTTCCCCAGCTTCGACCCGCTGGTCGGGACCATTCTGGCGTTTTCAACTTACGCGGTCGGTTATGTATCACGTCCGGTGGGCGGTTTTATCTTTGGCCATCTCGGGGATGTCGCCGGGCGCAAGGCGGTATTGATCACCACGCTGGTGATCATGGGCGTGACCACGGCGCTGATGGGCATGCTGCCCGGTTATGCGCTGTGGGGCATCTGGAGCCCGATTCTGCTGGTGGCGCTGCGCTTTGTGCAGGGCATCGCGCTGGGCGGCGAATGGGCCGGCGCGGTGTTGCTCTCCATGGAGCACGGCGAAGCCAGTAAGCGCGGGCGTAACGCCTCGTTCGCCCAGGTCGGGCCTTCCTGCGGCACGCTGATTGGCACCGGTTTTATTACTTTAGTGACGGTGTCACTTAGCGGCGAGCAGTTTCAGGAGTGGGGCTGGCGTATCCCATTCCTGCTCAGTCTGTTGCTGGTGATGTTTGGCCTGTGGCTGCGGCGCGGCGTGGAAGAAACCCCGACTTTCGTGGCGATGCAGCAGGCGGAAAAAACCAGCCACACGCCGCTGAAAGAGGTGTTCCTGCGCTATCCACGTGAACTGCTGATCGCCGGCGGCTCGCGCATCGGCTCCGACGTGCTGTACGCGCTGGTGGTGGTGTTCACCCTGACATACGTCACCACCGTACTACAGCTGCCGCGTCCACTGGCGCTGATGGCGACGATGGTCGGCGCGATTGGCAACGCATTGACGGTGCCGCTGTTTGGCGCGCTGTCCGACCGCCTTGGCCGCCGTCCGGTGTACATTGCCGGCGCGCTGCTGGCTATCGTCTGGTCGTTTGTGTTTTTTGTCCTGCTCGACAGCACCCAGCCGTGGCTGATTGTGCTGGCGGTGGTGATTGGCCTGCTGATTCACGCCATGATGTACGGTCCGCAGGCGGCGTTTGTCACCGAGCAGTTCCCGAGTCACGTGCGCTATGCCGGTTCGTCACTGGCCTATACGCTGGCCGGCATCATCGGCGGCGGTTTTGCGCCGCTGATCATTACCTCGCTGTACAAAGAGCTGGGCAGCACGCTGTGGGTGTCGCTATACGTGACGCTGGCGCTGGCGATCACCCTGTTTGCCTTATGGAAAGCCAAAGAAACCGCGCACCAGTCGCTGTAATGACCTCTGGCGAAGGATCGCCACCTTTTATTAAATATTCATGTGCAGCGCCGGTTCACTCTGCGGCGGTTCGGTGGAGATTTGCGGCAGCGGCAGCGGTCGTCCGATGTAGTAACCCTGAATGGCATCGCACGCCAGCTCCTGCAGCTGCGACATCTGCACCGGCGTTTCCACGCCTTCCGCGGTTACCGACAGGGAATAGGCTTTGCCGAGTCCAATCATGTTTTCCACCACCTGGCGCGCCTGGGGCGAATCGGCCAGCGGAAAAATAAAGGATTTATCGATTTTGATGCCATCGAACGGGAAGGCGCGCAGGTAGCACAGCGACGCATAGCCGGTGCCAAAATCATCAATCAGAAATCTCACCCCCAGCGCTTTCACCGCCTGCATCACCGCCAGGGTTTTGTCCGGATCGCTCAGCAGCGCGTTTTCCGTGACTTCAATTTCCAGCCGCTGGCTCGGCAGACCGCTGAGCTGCAGCACCCGGGTGATGCGTTCGGCTAAGGCGCTATCCTGCAACTCGCTGGCGGAAATATTCACTGAAACCGCCATTTCCGGTCGGTAACGGGCGATATCCTCGCAGGCATTGAGCAGCACCCAGTCGCTCAGCGCGCTGATCAGGCCGGTCTCTTCGGCCAGCGGAATAAACTGATCGGGCATCAGTAAGCCCAGCCGCGGATGCTGCCAGCGTACCAGCGCCTCGACCGCGCTGATGCGCTGCGCGATCAGGTCATAGCGCGTCTGATAGACCAGCCGCAGCTGGTTCTCCTGCAGCGCTGCGCGCAGCTCATGCTCCATTTCGCGCCGCTGCACAATTTTCTCTTCCATGTCACGGTCGAAAAATATCCACTGGTTGCGGCCGCTGTTTTTCGCTTTATACAGGGCGATGTCGGCGAAGCGCAGCAAATCGCTGGCGTTGTCGGCATCCTGTGGGGCCAGCGCGATGCCGAGACTGCCGCCGATGTGGATGTCGTTGTCGTACACCGGGAACGGCAGATTGAGCTGGGCGATGAGTTGCTGACACAGCGCGTCGACCTGCTCGCGGCTGCCCGCCTCCGGCAGAATCACCACAAACTCATCGCCGCCGAGCCGCGCCACCAGGCCGTTGCCGTTGAGCGTGCGCCGGATACGATCTGATACCGCATGCAGCACCTGATCGCCCGCCGCATGACCGTAGAGATCATTGACCGGTTTGAATTTATCCAGGTCGATCATAATCATCGCCAGCAGCGGCTGCGCCGGCAGCGGCAGGCTCAGCTGCCCCGTGAGGAATTCGCGCATCTGCACGCGGTTGGCCAGTCCGGTCAGTTCATCGAAGTGCGACAGATAGTGCGCGCGCGCCTGCGCTTCAACTTCCAGCGTTACGTCGCTGGCGCTGCCGCGAAAGCCGCTGACGCCGTGCGCCAGGCTGACGCGCTTGAGGGTCAGATTACAGTAGCGCGGCTGATGCTGAGCGGAGAGATAGCGGCAGCCGTTCAGCGTGAGCTGACCGCCCGAGTCTGCCAGCTGCAAAAGCCGGGCGCGCTGGTGCTCATCGCACAGCAGGAAATCCAGTAGCGTGCGCTGCAGCCACTCCTCGCTGGTAAACCCGGTCACTACCGGGAAGCGGCCGGAAACCCAGCTGAAGCGCAGCTGGTCGTCCATCTCCCAAATCCAGTCGGTGGTAATTTCGGCGATATCACGGAAGCGGCGTTCGCTGGCGCTGAGCGCCCGCTGGCTTTGCGCCAGCAGCAACGTATTTTCATCATTGAGCTGCGCTTTACGCAGCGCGTTGCGCATCAGCATGATGGCGCCATACAGGGTGATCAGCATGGCGATCACCAGCAGCGGCAGCAGGGCGGTCAGCAATTTACCGCCGGGGCTGCTGCTGGTCCAGCGCAGCGTGGCGTCATGGCCGTCGGCGGCGAGGCGAAGGCTTTCCGCCACTGGCGCGCGGGGTGCAGCGAATTCCACCCGCAGCGCGTTGATGCCGTACTCGTGCCCCAGCTGCTGTAATTTTTGCGGCGTCAGGCGATCGGCAAAGATCATCAGCGATGGCGCACCGGGCACCTGCGGCACGCTGTTATCGCCACCGGTAGTGATCCAGGCCGCGCACAGCAGCACTAACTGCTGATTTACCACCACAAAGCGCGACAGCGCCTTACCGTCATTGTGCTGTAACTGTTGACGCAGCGCGGGCAGTTGCTGGCGACCGAGCCAGCCGGTGAAATCGCGTTGCTGCAGCTGACCGTCGATCACGCTGTAAACCGTGTCGCCGCGCGGCGCGATGACAAACACGCCCTCGTAGGCAAAGGTCTGGAACAGCGACTCACCCAGATTCTGCCGCGTCCACGCCCAGTCAGTATTCAGCGTGCGGTGCAGATTTTGATAGGCTTCGCCCCATTCTGCATTATCGGAGAGGTGAAACTGCATCACTGCCTGACGCGTCTGCAACGCCTTGTCCAGCAACAGGCGGTTTTGCCGCGCCTCCTGCTGGTTGAGATCGCTGGCGATAAAGCACAGCGTCACCAGCGCCACCATAAAGGAGAGAAAAATCAGCAGCACCATCAGCAGCATCGGCTGGCGCATCAGTCCGCGCATCCGACCATCGGTCGGGAAATCCATCAGTGAACGTTTCGCCATCATAGACTTATCACAAACCAGTAAAATGATATTTCATAAGTACGTTATGAGTATCGGCATGACTGCGCCGAACCTGGGCGAAAAAGTAAAAAAAGCGTGAGCGGAGCGGCAAAAACAGATCGCATATTCGGCCAGGTGCCCGACGATGCCGTGGTGTAATCAGATCTGCATAAGGTCTGTTAATAACAGGCCCTGCCGCTGCGTTTCCGCCAGTGCAATACGGCGAATGCCGGTAAACTTTCCCCGTTGCGTTAATAGCTTAGTGTTTATTTCATGCTGATGACGATAAATATATTGCAGCCATAATTTATCAGAGCGTGATTTAACGTTCAGGACCTGAAGAATTTCCTGATTAAATGATGATGCGTTATCCAGGACTATTCTTGTTGAGTGTAAATCTTTGTCAGTGCTAATTTGCTGAAACCCATCTGCTCCTCTTTCCAGAGACCACTTATGCAACCACGTATCACGCATCTTGATGGCATGCGCGGATTAGCGATCCTGCTGGTGATTGCTTATCACGCCTATGCTCGCTGGCCCGAACTGTTGCCGTATGCCGCCACTACCCAGCATATTCCGCTGCTGGCATTTGGCTGGGTCGGCGTGCAGTTGTTTTTTATGATCTCCGGCTTTGTCATATTTATGACGCTGGATAAATCATCCGACTACCTCAGCTTTCTCAAAAAACGCTGGCTGCGCCTGTTTCCGGCAATGCTGATAGCCAGTCTGCTGCTGTACGTTGCCGGCGGCTTTTTTCCGGAGTGGTCGCTGATGACACCGGAAAGCCGCAACCTGCTGCCCGGTCTGATATTTATTAATCCTGAGACGCTGACGCAGCTCACCGGCATTGAATTCCGCTCCATGGCCGGATCGTTCTGGTCTCTCTATGTTGAAGCGCTGTTTTATCTGATTATTGGCGCGGTTTATTTCACCCTCGGACGTAAATATTGTCTGCCGGCGCTGATTGTGCCGATGTTATTACTTTCCGCCTCATCGGTATTGAAATCACTCGGCCATCCGTTATTAATCGATGTAATTTCAAAATTCGGTTTTATTCACTATGCCTGGTTTATGGTCGGCTGTCTGGTTTATGAACGTCTGCACGGGCGCGATAAACGTTATCACTACGCACTGACCGCGCTGGCCTTGCTGATTAATTTCAGCTACTACGTTAAAAACAGCGGCGTGGTCGCCGTGATACCGCTGCTACTGGTGATGCTGTTTTTTATCGCCAGCTTTTATTCCAGACAGATTGAGCGCTGGCTTTCCCTGCGCTTTTTCACCGCCATCGGATTTGTCAGTTACGCCCTGTATCTGATTCATGAAAATTTAATGATCGCGATATTGATTAAGCTTAATGGCTATATCAAAAGTGAGGCGGTGATGACGATGCTGCCGGTGGTGGTGGCCAGCGTACTGTATTACGTTGCCTGGCTGATCAGCAAATATGCCGAACCGGCGCTGCGTAATGCGCTGAAGTGGAAGCGGCAGCCCGCGCCGCAGGCGGGCAGCGGGCTGTAATCGCGCGGGAGCCAGCGCTCCCGCGTACGCTGTCACACATCCAGCCGGTGAATGACGTTCACAAACTCGTGTACGCCACTGTTGATTTCCCGCAGGCTGCGCGACAGCACGCTGATCTTCTCCTGTTCGGTCACCACAAATTGCCTGACCTCATCCAGTTGCTGATACATCTGCTGGATCAGGTCGGCATTTTGCTCCACGACCACGGATATCTGTTTGGTGGCGCTGGCGGTCGAGGCCGCCAGGCGGCGCACTTCACCTGCCACCACGCTGAAGCCACGTCCGGCCTCGCCGGCGCGTGCGGATTCGATGGCGGCATTCAGTGCCAGAATGTTGGTCTGTGAGGCAATCAGGTTGATGGTTTCCACCACGTCGCTGATGCTCCTGGCCGAGGCGGTGAGCTGCGCGCCAATTTCGGCGGCGGCATTCACCTGCTGCGCCACCAGCCCGGAGTTACGCACCGTTTCATCCAGCACTTCATTGGCGTTATCGGTAATTTGTGAGGTCTGCTCAGAGGTGGTCAGCGCGATATCCGCCACGCGCTTCGCCGCCTCGACGCGCGCGGTGATATCCGAGGCGATCTTAATCACTTTGTAGACCTTACCATCGCCGTCAAACACCGGGTTGTAGCTCGCCTCCAGCCAGATGCGCTCGCCGCTGGCGGTCTTACGCTCGAAGCGACCGACAAAATGTTGACCATTGCCAATTTTGCGCCAGAAGTCCGGGTTCTCGCGGTAAAAATTGTCGAAGCAGAACAGGCGATGATGCTGGCCGGCGATGGCTGGCAGGGTATAGCCCATGTGGGTGAGAAAGTTGGCGTTGGCGGTAATGATGTGACCGTCCGGCGTGAATTCAATCACCGCCATCGAACGGTCCAGCGCCGTTATCACCGCCTCTTTATGCTCCAGTTCCTGATGACGCGCAGTGATGTCGCTCGCGACCTTGATCACTTTGTACACTTTGCCACGCTCATCGCTCACCGGAAAATAGGTCGCGCTGAGCCAGAAGCGCTGATGCTGCTTGTTGAAACGCTCAAAAATGCCGTTCACCGATTTGCCGGCGGCCAGCGTTTGCCAGAAGGCGTAATAGTCGGAAGACTGGCTGTAAGCAGGGCTGCAGAAAATCCGGTGATGCTGTCCCTGAATTTCATGCAGCTGATAGCCGGTGACCTGTAAAAATTGTGCATTGGCGCTGAGGATTTCACCGGCCGGTGAAAACTCAATCCACGCAACATGCTGCTTTATCGCTTCAATATCCTTAGCAATGTCGCCACTTTTGGCAAATGGCAGAGAAAGGCTCGATTTTTTCACCCCGAACATGAGAGACCTCAGGCGCTTGGTATGCTGTTGAACGAAATGCAGGCGCAGATGTGCGCGTGCTAACGCATTCGGCGCGTCCAGTGGACGGCACCGCATGATTTCCCCGGTTGTCCATTACAGCCGTGCCACAGGCACAGGCTGCTGTCTCGCTGCGCACCGATGTGCGCAGGTGGGGTGTGTAATGGTGTTACCTGCCTGATGTTGTTAAAGCGCAAGCTGAAAGCTGTTTTTGCTATGCAACTTTGATTATCGACCGTGGCGTTAAAAATGTGAGAAAAAAGTGATCAACGCCGCGCGTGCGGGTAAGAAAAGTGTCCAGCGGACTTGTTAAAAGATGCATGTTAAATGTATGTTAATGCCCGAGACGTGACGCAATCAACGCCCGATGACGGGTTGGAGAAAAACCACCATGACGACCGCGCTGTGCCAGCTGTTAAAACTGCAGTATCCGCTGATTCAGTCACCGATGGCCGGTGTCGCCACGCCGCAGCTGGCCGCAGCGGTATCCAATGCCGGGGCGCTGGGATCGATTAGCGTTGGCGCGGCGACACCGCAGCAGGCGGCAGAAATGATTGCCCACACCCAGGCGCTGACGCGTGGCCCGATCAACGTCAACGTATTTTGTCACGCGCCGGCAAGGCGGGATGCCGCGCGCGAGGCGGCGTGGATCAGCCGGTTCAGTCCGCAGTTTGCGCAGTACCAGACGGCGCTGCCGCCAGCATTAACGGAGATCTATCAAAGCTTTTTGCACAATGAGGCGATGCTGACGGTGCTGGAGCAGGCGCGGCCGGCGGCGGTCAGTTTCCATTTCGGCATTCCCGATGCCACGGCCATCGCCCGGCTAAAGCAACGTGACATTGTCACGATGGCGACCGCCACCAGTCCGCAGGAAGCGCGGGCAATTGCGCGCAGCGGTATCGATATCATTGTGGCGCAGGGTTATGAAGCCGGTGGCCATCGCGGCCATTTTGATCCGGGCGCGCCAGACCAGCAGCTTACGACCGTTGCGCTGGTGCAGGCGATTCGGCAGCACACCACGCTGCCGGTGGTGGCAGCGGGCGGCGTGATGGAAGGTGCCGGCATCGCGACGATGATGAAACTCGGTGCCAGCGGTGTACAGCTCGGTACGGCGTTTGTGCTGTGTCCCGAATCGGCGGCCAGTGCGGCCTATCGTCGCGCGCTGCTGGCAGCTGGCGAGCGTGGCACGGTAATGACGGCGGCGATCTCCGGGCGTCAGGCACGCTGCGTGCGTAACGCATTTTGTGAATTGTGCCATGACGTAACGCCGGAGGAGATTCCCGACTATCCGCTGACCTATGCGCTGGGTAAAGCCCTGGCGGCGGCAGCGGCGGCGCACGGCGAGGACGGCTTCGGTGCGCAGTGGGCGGGTCAGGGCGTGGCGCGGGTGCGCGCGCTGCCGGCGGCACAGCTGGTGGAGACGCTGGTTGCTGAGTGGCAGCAGGCATAAAGCAGGCTGCTGCCACATAGTGCGTAACGTTACAGGCCGAGCGCGCGCGTTACCGCTTCCGGCATTGACGGCCGCCCATTGGCGAGGCAGGTGGCGACAAACGTGGCCTCGGCATATACCACGCCGTCGACCTTGATTTGCTGCACGAAGTTCACGCGATTGCGCTTCTCGTTCTGCTCCAGCGCGCAGGTGACTTCCACCTTATCGCCTTTCACCAGGCTCTTGCGGAAGCGCAGCGTGTACTCCAGCACCATGTAAATCTTGCCCAGACTGAACTCTTCTTCAATGTCGATACCCAGCGCCTCGCGCATGTAAGCGTGGCGCGTCCACTCCATGTAAAACGGGTAGTACAGCCCGTCGACCACGCCCTGAAAATCGATATGGCTTTCATCTACGTCATAGTGCTTTACGAACATTTTTGCATCCTGATAAGCGCGTTACGCGGTGAGGCAATGGGTATACCGCAGAATGACGCCGCGGGAAAACGGCAAGATGTTGCAAAGTAATTCCACTGTCGCCTGGCGGAATGAATGCTGGTATTTTCCCGTACTGCAGCAGAAACTGACAGCTGCATCACATATCCATAATCAACTGGCTACCTTTTTGTGACAAATCACGCAGCCCGGACACATTTTTCTGCGCAGGGTCGCGCGGCCAAACATAATGGTTTTACTATGTACACACACATTGTACAGAGTAAAACAACAACACTGGCCGATTTGCGTTAAGCCATGACTCTGTGAGGAACTCTATGTCTGACAAGATAACCCGCGCGGCCGCTGTGCCCGATATTGAGCAGCAGACCGTAAAACGCGTCATCTGGCGCATTCTGCCGTTCCTGATCGTCTGCTATCTGATCGCCATTATCGATCGCGGCAACATCGGCATGGCGTCCCTGCAAATGAATGAAGACCTCGGGCTGAGCAAAGCGGTGTTTGGCCTGGCAAGCAGCCTGTTTTTTGTTGGCTATTTTCTCTTTGAGGTGCCAAGCAACCTCGCGATGCAGAAGATTGGCGCCAAAATCTGGATTTCGCGCATCATGGTGACCTGGGGCATTGTCTCGGTGTGTACCGCGTTCGTCAGCAGTGCGGAAATGCTGTACGTGCTGCGCTTTCTATTGGGTGCCGCCGAAGCCGGCTTCTTTCCCGGCGTCATCCTTTATCTGACTTACTGGATTCCGGCGAAATATCGCGCGCGCGTAATTGCGACCTTTATGGTGGCGATCCCGGCAGCCAACTTTATTGGCTCGCCGATCTCGGGCGCAATCCTGACGATGGACGGCTGGTTCGGCCTGCGCGGCTGGCACTGGCTGTTTATCATCGAGGGGTTCCCGGCGATTGTGCTGGGCGTGCTGGCTTTCTTCCTGCTCAGCAACCGTCCGGAAAATGCCCACTGGCTGACCAGCGAACAGCGCAACTGGCTGAGCGGCAAACTGGCTGAAGAGAATGCACAGCGTAAAGCGATTGGTCATATCACCCTGTGGCAGCTGCTGCGCCACAAGCATATCTGGGTGATGGCGCTGATTTACGCCGGCGCGTCGGCAGCGGGTTCGACGCTGAGCGTCTGGTCACCGCAACTGTTGAAATCTTTTGGCCTGGATAACTTCACCACCGGTTTGATGAATGCGATCCCGTACGGTCTGGCATCGATTCTGATGATTGTCTGGGGCCGCAGCTCTGACCGTAGCGGTGAGCGTCGCTGGCACACTGCGCTGACGCTGTTCCTGATTGCCGGTGGACTGCTGGCGGCGTTCCTGACCGATACGCTGGCGGGCAGCGTGGTGATTCTGTCACTGGTGCTGATTGGTGCTTACTCGATGAAAGGGCCGTTCTGGGCGCTGGCCTCGGGCTGGATGTCCTCAACCACCGCAGCGGCCGGTCTGGCTGCTATCGGCGCGATGGCCAACCTGATTGGTGGCGGGCTGATGGTGAACGTTTACGGCATCATCAATGAGAAAACCGGCAGCCATGCGATGGCGATGATTCCTCTGGCGCTGCTGTGCGCGGCGGGCGGCATTGCGGTATTGCTGATGGGACGCAGCAAAAAGCTACACGTTGAAGCGGAACAGCCGGTGGCCAGCACCGGGAAATAATCTCATGAGCCTGTGCCAGGGAGGGCACGCATCTGGCTCATCACGTCTGACGTTATCCTGCTTTCATCCTCTAAAACATCCGTTTCCCGATGCGCCACAGGCACACCGGGAAACGCGGCGTTATTATCTCTGCTCAGCGCTGCGCTGGCGCCACGGATCTTTCACCATGGCGACCGCCAGTGCGCCAATCATCAGGACTGCCGCCACCGCCAGCAGCGCCCACATAAAGCCGCCGGTAGACTGACGCACATAGCCGATCAGCGAAGGGCCGAAGAAGCCGCCGAGATTACCAATCGAGACAATCATGGCTAAGCCGCCTGCTGCGGCATTGCCGGTTAAAAAGCCGGAAGGCAGCGCCCAGAACGAGGCCTGAAACGCCAGAATACCGCTGACGGTGCAGCACAGCGCCAGCATTTTGATCACCGGCGCATCGCTCAGCGCGCTGCACATCAGGGCTAAGGCGGCGATCACCAGCGCGCCGCTGATCCAGCGAATGCGGTGCGCTGATGCATTAGCGCGGCGCGCCCACAACAGCATGCTCACGGCACCGCAGACATAGGGCAGCGCGGCAAGAAAGCCGGTTGCCGTATGGCTCACGCCGAGCTGTTTGATGATCTGCGGCATCCACAGTCCCACGCCGATCGAACCCACAATGCCGCAAAAGTTAATAAACGCCAGCAGATACAGCAGCGGATTGCGCAGCGCGTCGCGCATCTGGGAACCGTGCGTTGCCGCGATTTGCTGCTGCTCATCGGCCAGCCGGCGGCTCAGCAACTGCTGTTCACGCGGCGCCAGCCAGCGCGCTTTCTCCGGCCGGTCGCTCAGCACAAACAGGCACATGATGCCGAGGAACACCGCCGGTAGGCCTTCAATCAACAGCAGCCACTGCCAGTTACGGATATGCTCATGGCCGGTGATCTGCATCAGCGCGCCGGAAATCGGTGAGCCGATGATATTGGCCACCGGAATGCCGACCAGGAACGCGGCGGTGATTTTGGCGCGCCAGCTGCCGGGGAACCAGTAGGTAAAGAACAGATAGATGCCGGGCGTAAAGCCGGCCTCTGCTACGCCGAGGCAGAAGCGCGCAACGGCAAAGCTGACGGGGCCGCTGATGAACGCGGTCGCCATCGAAATCAATCCCCAGGAAATCATGATGCGCGCGATCCAGATGCGCGCGCCCACTTTTTGCATGATCAGGTTGCTGGGAATTTCAAACAGGAAATAGCCGATAAAAAACATGCCTGCGCCGAAGCCAAACTGTTCGGCGGTGATGCCGAGATCGGCGTTCATGCCCAGCGCGGCAAAGCTGACGTTGGTGCGGTCAAGGTAGCTGACCACATAACAGATAAAGATAAACGGCAGAATGCGACGAAAGGCTTTGGCGGCCGCGTGCTCACTGTCCTGGAAATCCTGTTCGCTGAGCGTTTCATGGCGGGGTGGCACCGCAGCCGGCTGAGCCGGCGCAGGGCTGGATGTTGAGTGCAGGGTCATAGTAATCTCCGGTGCGTTCGGATGACGCAGAGTTGTAGTCAGAGAAACGAGGTATCGATGGCCGGCAATGCGCGGCCTGGCGTGTTCTGAGTGCAGGTCAGGATGCCGCCGCTGACCGATTCGGTGATAAACAATTGGTTAAGGTCGGCCCCGCCGAAGCACAGGTTGGTGGTGGAGCGACCCAGTGGACTGAGCAGAATCTCTTCCGGTTCAGCCAGATCGTTAAGACGCCAGACGCGCCCCAGGCCGGGATTGGCGATCAGCAGTTCGCCGCGCTGATTGATGGTCAGCCCGTCCGGGCCGCTGGGTCCGTGCGAGGTAAAGAACAGTCCAACTTTGCTCACCGAACCATCCGCCAGCAACGGCACGCGCCACACGCAGTTGCCGCGCGTCATCGCCACGTAGAGGATTTTCTCATCCGGCGACAGAACCAGGCCGTTCGGGCTTGGGCAGTTATCCAGCAGCAGATCCAGCCGGCCATCCGGACTGAGCCGATAGACGCGTCCGCTGGCATCGTGCAGCCCGGTCTGGCCCTGATCGGTGAAATAGAGATTGCCGCAACTGTCAGGCGTTAAATCGTTGACGCCGCGAAAGCTTTCGCTGTTACGCCGCGTCAGCCACGGCGTGATAGTGGCGCTGCTGATTGACAGCTTCATCAGGCCGTTACGGTAATCGGTGATGATCAGCGTGTCCGGATCGGTCAGCTTCATGCCGTTGGGCTCACCGTCATACTGCACCACCAGCTCCCAGTTGCCGCTCATATCAACGCGAAAGATGCGGCCATAGGGAATGTCGGTGACATACAGACAGCCGGAGGGATGCCACACCGGGCCTTCGAGAAAGGAGTCGGTAAGCTGGCCGCCGCGATTGGAGGCAGCCCAGACATTGCCGGCGTCCGGCCGGCGAAACGCTTCAGGCAGGCGCGAAAACAGCGTTAACTCGCGCACCTCCGGTACGGTGGGCACGGTCATGATACCGCCTCCTGCTCCTGCAGAACCTGTAACGCGTTGCGCGCGGCACCGGTGCCCATGCGCACGTAAGCATTGTCGCTCACGCCGCCAATGTGCGGCGTAATAATCACGTTGTTGAGCGACTGCCACAGATGCGGTGCAGTCAGCGGCTCGCTGGTGAAGCTGTCCAGTCCGGCGGCACGCAGCGTGCCGGTTTGCAGCGCGGTCGCCACCGCCTGATCGTCAATCAGTCCGCCGCGCGCGGTATTGACCAGAATAGCGCCAGGCTTAAAACGGGCGAGGGCGGCCGCGTTGATCATCTGGTGATTGCTGTCCGTCAGCGGACAGTGCAGCGACACCACATCGGCACGGCTGTACAGTTCATCCAGTGATTCTACCGCTTCACAGCCAGCCGGCAAGGTTTGCGCATAAGGATCGTAGGCCAGCACCTGCATACCGAAGGCCTGACCGATGCGCGCCACGCGGCTGCCGATGGCACCCAGACCGACCAGGCCGAGCGTGCGTCCTTCCAGCTCCAGTGATTTATGCTGGGCTTTATCCCAGTGTCCGTCGCGCATCCGGCGGTCCAGCTGCGGCACGGATTTAGCACAGGCGAGGATCAGCGCCCACGCATGCTCCGACACGGCAGCGGCATTGGCGCCCACTGCCGCGCGGACCGCAATCTGGCGTTCCGCCGCTGCCTGCTGATCGATAACGTCGATACCGCTACCGTGCTTGGAGATCACGCGCAGCGCCGGCGCGGCGTCCATGATGCGCCCGTTAATTTTGCCGTAGCGCACAATGATCGCCTGAGGGTTATGGCGCTCACACAGCGCGATCAAATCGGCTTCCTGCGGCTGGCGTCCGGCATAAATCAGCTGATAGTCCTGCAGCAGCTCGACGGCTTCAGCAGCCAGGTCGCTGCCGGTGATGAGGATCGTTTTTACGTTGCTCATTACAGAGATTCTCCTTCTGCTAACATACCCGCCGCGCGCAGGGCACCTTCCAGCCAGCCCGGACGCAAATCGCCCTGCTTAATACCCGCGATGCGGTGCGTTTCGGCGTCCAGCTTCTTCGCCGCCAGGGCAATGATGCGTTCCACATCCTGTTTAGCGATCACCACCACGCCATCGGCATCGCCGACCACCAGGTCGCCCGGCTCAATCGACGCACCGGCCACCGACACCGGATGGTTCACGCGTCCGGGAATACTTTTGGTGGGGCCGCTCGGGTTGAGGCCGGCAGCAAACACCGGATAGCTGCCCTGCGCGAGGGCGTCAGCATCACGCACCGCGCCATCAATGATGATGCCGGCGATGCCGGACGCTTCGGCCTGGGTTGCCATGATTTCACCCAGCAGCGCGCAACTGATGTCGCCTTTGCCGTCTACCACCAGCACATCACCCGGCTGGGCGATAGCCAGCGCTGCGTGAATTGCCAGGTTATCGCCCGGACGCACTTCCACCGTGATGGCCGGCCCGGCGACTTTCATCTGCGGCGACAGCGGCTTAACGCGGCCATGCAGGGTGCCGCGACGACCGGCGACATCGGCCAGAATCGCGGCCTGAAATGCGGCGGCCTGGCTGACGGACAGGGCGCTGACGCGCTCGATGTTGCGGTTGATCAGGTTATTTGCAGACACAGACATAATTCACCTCGTGGTTTGTTTTACCTGGTACAACAATGTTGTACAATATAAAACAACTATATCGACGATCTGACGCCGCATGCCAGTGTTACGAAGGTGTTTGTGATGTAAACACGATGTGACTCACAGTTTTCAGGTACACTCAGGACGGCACAAATCAGGAGGAAAAAATGGGAAATGAAGGCGTTAATGCGGTGGAGAAGGCGTTGTCGCTGCTGGATTGTTTTAAGCCGGGCGAAGAGAGCCTGTCGCTGACTGCGCTGTCGCAGCTTTCCGGCTATCACAAAACCACTGTCTATCGTCTGATGAACTCGCTGGAAAGGATGGGCTATGTGGTGCGCAGTGACAGCGGTGTCTACACGCTCGGCCCGCGTCTGTTATACCTCGGCAAGCTTTATGAGCAATCATTCCATCTGGCCAGAGTGGTGCAGCCGGAATTGCAGGCGCTGGCAACGGCGACCAACGAGAGCGCCAGCTGGTACGTACTGGATAACGGCCAGCGTCTGTGCCTGTTTCGTGCTGAATCGTCTGATGGCCTGCGTCATACGCGCCTGCCGGGGACGATTTTTCCGCTCGATAACTCAGCCATCAGTAAGGTGCTGCGTTTCTGGGGCATGAATGAAAATCTCTTCGATGCGCTGCCGTCGCTGCCGATATTCAGTTCGGGCGCGCGCGATCCGCACATCGCGGCTTTTGCCGTACCGGTATTCGCCGAAAATGACCGGCTAACCGCTGCGCTGGCGCTGACCGGCCCGGTTTCGCGTCTGACGCTGAATCGCAAAGATGAAGAGTTAGGCGTGTTGATGCGCGAAGCGGCTGCACGCCTGTCAGCCAAACTGGGCGCGCGCAAAGCATTTTGTGATGCGGTTTATGCGGCTAAGTAAGGCTGCGCATTAATCACTCACCGGCGGGCCAGCAGGCCTGCCGCACTCCTTCGGATTTTTCAAAGCAACACCTCAGTTAATGCTGTTTTCCCTGCTGCGCTAAGCCCGGTATACCTTGCGGAAACCAATTAAACGCTGGCAGGCATCATGAGCACCCATACCCGCATCCGCAAATTCAACACCAAAGATACCTATCCTAATCAGTCGCTGGACAACGACCTGTGTCAGGCCGTGCGCGCTGGCAACACCGTTTACGTGCGTGGCCAGATTGGCACCGACTTCGAAGGCAACCTGGTGGGGCTGGGCGATCCGGCAGCGCAGGCCGAGCAGGCGATGAAAAACGTGAAGCAACTGCTCGAAGAAGCGGGCAGCGACCTGTCGCACATCGTGAAAACCACCACCTACATCATCGACCCGCGCTATCGCGAGCCGGTGTATCAGGTGGTGGGCAAGTGGCTGAAAGGCGTGTTTCCCATCTCCACCGGTCTGGTGATCTCGGGACTGGGCCAGCCGCAGTGGCTGATGGAGATCGACGTGATTGCGGTGATCCCCGACGACTGGCAGCCGCAATAAGGAGCGCCGCATCATGACGTTATCGATTGTTGGACGCTGTGCGAAAACCGGCCAGCTGGGCATTGCGGTCAGCTCGTCGAGTATTGCGGTCGGCGCACGCTGTCCGTGGCTGCGCGCCGGCGTCGGCGCGGTCTCCACACAGAACATCACGCTGCCGGCGCTGGGCCCGCGCATTCTTGATCGGCTGAGTCAGGGCGAGACGGCGCAGCAGGCGCTGCAGAGCGGCCTTGCCAGCGATGACTTTTTTGATTATCGCCAGCTTACGGTGCTGGCGGCCGACGGCAGCAGTGCCTGCTTCAGCGGAACGCACACGCTGGGGGTGAATCACGCGCTGTGCGGCAGCGACTGCGTAGCGGCCGGTAATTTGCTGGCGAATCCCGAGGTGATTGCGGCGATGGTCAGCGCGTTTACGCAGCAGCCGGGCGAACTGGCCGCACGGTTAATCGCGGCCATGCAGGCCGGGATGGCCGCCGGAGGCGAAGCCGGGCCGGTTCATTCGGCGGCGCTGGCAGTGGTGGGCGAACCGTCGTGGCCGCTGGTTGATCTGCGCGTTGACTGGACGGAGGGCGATCCCATCGCAGAACTTCATCAGCTGTGGCTGGCCTATCAGCCGCAGATGCAGGATTACCTGACGCGCGCGCTCAATCCCACGCTGGCACCCCGTTACGGCGTGCCGGGTGATGAATAAGCGTGAGGAGACGCGATGCTGACCAGCCGTAACCTGCTCGAACACCTGGTGGCTTTCGACACCACCAGCCGCGAATCCAATCTCGCGCTGATCGATTTCTGCTGGCGCTACCTCAGCGGGCTGGGCGTGACCTGTGAACTGATGCACAACGCAGAACGCAGCAAGGCCAATCTCTATGCGCGGCTCGGGCCAGCCGGCAGCGGCGGGGTGATGCTATCGGGCCACAGCGATGTGGTGCCGGTTGATGGCCAGACGTGGACGGTGCCGCCGTTTGCGCTCACCGAACGCGACGGCAAGCTGTACGGACGCGGCACGGCAGACATGAAAGGTTTCCTCGCCTGCATGCTGGCTGCGGTGCCGCATTTTCTCGCCCAGCCGCTGCGTCAGCCGCTGCATCTGGCTATCTCCTATGACGAAGAGGTGGGCTGCCTCGGCGTGCGCTCGCTGGTGGATTCGCTGGCGCAGCGCAGCGATCGACCGGCGATCTGCCTGATTGGCGAGCCGACAGAACTGCGTCCGGTGCTGGGCCACAAAGGCAAGCTGGCAATGCGCTGCGAAGTGCAGGGCGCGGCCTGCCACTCGGCGTACGCGCCGCAGGGCGTCAATGCGATTGAATACGCCGCGAAGCTGATCCAGCGCTTAACCGTCATCGGTGAACGTCTGGCGGCGCCGGAACGACAGGATGCGCGCTTCGATCCGCCATTTAGCACCGTGCAAACCGGGGTGATCCACGGCGGACGCGCGCTGAATATCGTGCCTGACGCCTGCAGTTTTGATTTCGAAGTGCGCACGCTGCCGCAGGAGGATGCGCAGCAGGTGGCAGAGGAGCTGGTGGCGTATGCGCAGCAGACGCTGGAACCGCAGATGCGCGCGGTGCAGCCCGCCAGCGCCATCCGCTTCTCGCCGCTTAGCGCCTATCCAGGGCTGGATACCGCCGCGCACAGTGCCGCGGCACAGCTGATTGCCCGGCTAAGCGGCAGCGACAGCTTCAGCACCGTGGCGTTTGGCACTGAAGGCGGACTGTTTGCCGCCGCCGGCATCCCCTGCGTGGTGTGCGGTCCCGGCAGTATGGAGCAGGGCCATAAGCCCGACGAATTTATCACCCTCGCACAGCTGGACGCCTGTGACAGCCTGTTACGCCGGCTGGCGACCTGGATGTGCGAATGAACCCGCGACGAGCCACCCCGTCCGAATCCGGAGATTGTATGGTCAGTGCAGAAGTAACCCCGTTTCCGCAGCCGCTGTCATCGGCGCCGCATAAGGCCAACGTGGCGGTGCAGCTGGATGGCGTCCTGAAGCGCTTTGGTGATGCCATCGCGCTGCATAAAATTTCTCTCACCATCCACGAAGGTGAGTTTATTACGCTGCTCGGCCCGTCCGGCTGCGGCAAAACCACGCTGCTGAACCTGATGGCCGGCTTTGCCGAAGCCGACGGCGGTGAGATTTTTATCGATGGCGAACTGGTGACAGAAATCCCGCCCTATCAGCGCGAGATCGGCATCGTGTTTCAGAACTACGCGCTGTTTCCGCACATGACGGTGGAGAAAAACGTCGGCTACGGCTTGCGTATGCGCGGCGTGCCGAAAGCGGAAATCGCCGAGCGGGTCGGGCAGGCGCTGGCGCTGGTGAAGCTGGCGGGGTACGGCCAGCGCAAGCCGCGTGAACTGTCCGGCGGGCAGCAGCAGCGCGTGGCGCTGGCACGCGCGCTGGTGATTCGCCCGAAAGTGTTGCTGCTGGATGAGCCGTTCTCCGCGCTGGACAAAAATTTGCGGTTATCCATGCAGGTCGAGCTGAAAGCGATTCAGCGCAAACTCGGCGTGACCACGGTCTTCGTCACCCACGATCAGGGCGAAGCGCTGAGCATGAGCGACCGCGTGGTAGTGATGTCGGCCGGTCACGTGCGCCAGATTGGGCCGCCGGATGAGATCTATCGCCGCCCGCAGGATCCGTTTGTCGCCAGCTTCGTTGGTGACGTGAACATTCTGCCGGGCCGCTACGCCGGACGTGACACCAGCGCGCTGCTGGAGCTGGGCGGTAACACGCTGCGCCTGCCGGCCAAACGGGTGCAGGCCAGCGTCGGCGACCGGCTCGATGTGTATGTGCGTCCGGAAAATGTGCAGCTGGCGCCGCTCGGTCCGCAGGCGCTGCTCAGCGCCACGGTGCTGACGCACGTGTTTCAGGGCGATCACGTTGACGTGCACCTCGACATTCCGGCGCTCGGCAGTGCCTCACTGTTTGCCCGGCAGTCCGGACTGGAGGCGCTGACGCGCTGGCCGGTCGGCAGCGTGGTGGGGCTGACTTTTGATGACGAGGGCGTTTGCGCCTTCGCCAGCGACGCACAGGGTTAACGCATGGCAACGGAAACCATGACGGCGATCATCGCCGCGCAGCCGGGTGGTGCAGAGGTGCTGACTGCGGTGCAGCGCCCGGTGCCGCAGCCGGGACCGGGCGAAGTGCTGCTGCGCGTGGTCAGCGCAGGGGTTAACCGGCCCGATATTCTGCAGCGCAACGGCATGCCACCGCCGCCAGGCTGCAGCGATATTCTCGGGCTGGAAGCAGCGGGCGTCATCATTGCGCTCGGCGCAGGCGTCAGCGAACTGCAGCCGGGCATGGCGGTGATGGCGCTGCTGAGCGGCGGCGGTTATGCACAATACTGCGTGGCGCGCGCCGACCTGTGCCTGCCGGTGCCGGATACGCTGCCGCTCAGCCACGCGGCGGGTTTTCCCGAAGCCGCGTTTACCGTCTGGCACAACCTGTTTGAGCTGGGGCGTCTGAGGCCGGGCGACTGCGTGCTGATTCACGGCGCGGCCAGTGGCGTGGGCACGCTGGCGATCCAGTGCGCCCAGGCTTGTGGCGCGCGGGTGATTGCCACCGCCGGCGGTGCGGAAAAAATTGCCGCGCTGCAGCAGCTGGGCGTGTGGCGCGCCATCGATCGCCATAGCGAAGATTTTGTGGCGGTGATCCAGACGCTGACCCGGGAACGCGGTGTGGATGTGGTGCTGGATAACGTCGGCGGCGACTACATTGCGCGCAACCTCAGCGTGCTGGCAGCGGGCGGGCGGCACGTCAGCCTCGCCTTTATGCAGCGGGCCACGGTGGAGATCGATTTACAATTAATCATGCGTAAAGGCTTAAGCCTGACCTCTTCCACGCTGCGACCGAAAAGCGCGGCGGAAAAAGCGCGTCTGGCGCAGTGCGTGCGCGCCCATCTGCTGCCTTTACTGGCCGCCGGGCGCATCACGCCGCAGGTGCACCAGCGATTGCCGCTGACGGCCGCCGCGCAGGCGCACCGCATCCTCGAAGCCAATGCCAATATCGGCAAAGTGCTGCTGCTGCCAGATGCGGAGGCTATGCCATGATGGAACTCTATTACGCCTCTACCTCGCCTTACGTGCGAAAAGTGATGGTGTGCGCCCAGCTGCTGGGTCTGGCACCGGAGATCACCCTGCTGGCGTCGGCGGCGCACCCCATCGAGCGCGATGCGCGCATTGCCGCGTTTAATCCGCTGGCCAAAGTGCCGGCGCTGCGCACCGAACAGGGACTATGTTTATACGACAGCCGGGTGATCTGCGAATACCTTAACCACCGCGCCGCGGGCCAGCTGCTGCCGGCAGACGGCGAGGCGCGCTGGCTGTGCCTCACGCGCCAGGCGCTGGGTGATGGACTGCTGGACGCCGCGCTGCTGGCGCGCTACGAAACCAGCGCCCGCCCGCTGGAAAAGCAGTGGTCAGCGTGGCGCGATGCGCAGCTGACCAAAGTGGCGGCTGCGCTGGCGGCCATTGAGCAGCAGGCGGAGGCGTTCAGCCGCACGCCCGACGATCTCGGGTTGATCGCCATCGGCTGCGGATTGGGCTACCTCGACTTCCGTTTTGCTGAACTCAACTGGCGCGCCACGCATCCGCAGAGCGCCGCCTGGTTTGCCCTCTTTGACGCGCATCCGGCGATGGCCGCGACGCGCCCGCACCTTTAATGGAGCCGCAATGTCTCAGATTTTCTTTCTCAATGGGCCCAATGCCAATCTGTACGGCATGGATCGCCACGGTACCTACGGCAGCGACAGTTTCGCCAGCATCGGCGAGCGCTGTCAGCGGCGCGCCGACGCGCACGGCCTCAGGCTACAGTTTCGTCAGAGCAACCATGAAGGCGTGCTGGTGGACTGGATTCAGGAAGCGCGCCAGCAGGCAAACGGGCTGATCATCAATGCCGCCGGGTTGTCGTATCGCTCGGTGCCGATTCTGGATGCGCTGCTGATGTTCGATGGCCCGATCATCGAAGCGCACATGAGCAATATCTGGCAGCGCGAGCCGTTTCGTCATCAGTCGCTGGTGTCGAAAGCCGCCACCGGCGTGATCGCCGGGCTGGGCGCGCTGGGTTATGAACTGGCTATCGATGCGCTGGCGACGCTGCTACAGGAGCCCAGCGCATGACGACGCTGGTGTTTTATAGTGAGTTCGACAGCTTCGAGGCGTGGTCGGCGCTGCTGGCACCGCAGTTACCGGATGTCGCTATCTGCCGTGCCGATCAGGTCGAGGATGCCGATAGCGTGCAGTTTGCGCTGGCGTGGAAGCCGCCGCGCGGTTTTTTTGCCCCGTATCGCCAGCTGAAACTGCTGGTGAATCTGGGCGCGGGCGTCGACTCGCTGGTAGGGCGCGACGACCTGCCTGACATTCCGATCGTCCGGCTATCGGACCCGGATATGGCGCGCATGATGGCCGGTTACGTGCTGTTTGCCGTGCTGCGTTACGCGCGTGACATACCGGCATTTGAGCGCGCGCAGCGTGAACATCGCTGGCACTATCTGCATCCGCGCGAGCCGGCGTCGATTCGCGTGGGCGTGTTGGGGCTGGGCGAACTGGGTGCGTATGCGGCGCGCGAACTGGCGCGTCAGGGCTTTGACGTGCGCGGCTGGTCGCGGTCGCCCAAAGCGCTGGACGGCATTCACTGCGTCAGCGGTATGCAGGCGCTGGATGCGTTTCTGGCCAGCAGCGACATTCTGGTGGTGATGCTGCCGCTCACGCCGGAAACCCACGGATTGCTGGATGCGCAGCGTCTGGCGCGGTTGCCGCCGGGCTGCGCGCTGATCAACGTGTCGCGCGGCGCGATTGTCGATCAGCCCGCGCTGACCGCGGCGCTGCAGAGCGGACAGATCGCCCACGCCACATTAGACGTGTTCGATCGTGAGCCGCTGCCGCCCGACGATGCGCTGTGGAGCATGGAAAATGTGCTGATCACCCCGCATCTGGCGTCGGTAGCGATCCCGGCCAGCGCCGCGCGTCAGGTCGCTGATAACATCCAGCGGGTGATGCGCGGCGAGCCGGTGCTCAACCAGGTGTTTCCCGCGCGGGGTTACTGAGCGCGTCAGGCGACGCGCACCACCTGCGGGTCGAAGTAGCTTGGCGCGGCCATGCCGGGAATGTATTGATCGGAGATGAACATGCGGCAGCGTTCGGCGAAGGCGTTGACCACCATCGACTGCTGCACGTGGGCCACCGTGGCGTATCCCAGCAACATCGGCCGGTTCACGCCGGCAAGGCGCACGCGGATCACCCGTTTGCCATCCTGCGACAGATTGGCTTTGGGCCGCACATTGGCGATGCCAAATCCCACGCCGTTGGCCACCATCGCGCGTACCACTTCCATATTGCCGGAGCGCATCACAATGTTGGGCGTGACGCCCGCTTCGCTAAACAGGCTGAGAAAATATTCGCGGCTCCACGGCATATCCAGCAGCACCATCGGCACCGTAGCGAGATCCTGGATGGTCACCGCAGACTGACTGGCAAACGGGTGATGTTCGCCGACCATCACATACGGCGGCAGCTGCGCCAGCGACTGAAACGCGATGTCGCTGGCCGGCACCAGATCGTAGGTCAGCGCGATATCGATATCGGCGGCGCGCAGCTGTTTCAGCAGCTGTTCATGATTGCCCTCCACCAGCGTGATGCGCACGCCGGGGAAGGCACGGCCAAAGCCAAACACCAGCTCCGGCGTCAGCATCGGGGCCAGCGTGTCGAGACAGCCGACGCGCAGCGGGCCGCGCACGTTATTCAGCGACTCTGAGGCGATGGTATACAGATTCGACATCTGTTCCAGAATCAGCTTCGCCTCTTTTAATACCTGATGGCCAATGGCGGTGAGCGACACGCCCTGCGCGTGGTGGCGCACAAACAGCTGCACCCCCAGCTCGGATTCGATGTGGGTAATGGCGGCCGAGATCGACGGTGACGACACGTGAATACGTTCGGATGCGCCAATAATGCTGCCGGCTTCGCCGGACGCGACGAAGTATTCCAGCTGGCGCTGGGTGATGCGACTGAGCATGCAGATTCTCCTGGTGTCGCCAGCGCGATCTTGTCGCGCCGGCTTTTCTATTTACCCCTGTTTCCATGCATTTATCATGCCGGACAGCGAATAGCAGCATAATCCCCTGCCTGACCCTTCACGCCCATTCGCTTCTGCCTCACTAAGGCTTAAGAAAATCCGTTGCAAAGCAGCGACTTTTTTAGCGTCAGAAATTCCGATGCAACGGCGAGGAAAAGGCTGTTTTACCGCAGCAGCGGCCAGCGGCAGAATCGCTGTGACACCTGCTTTTCACTTTCGCACTGTTTTGGCGCAGCGCGCCGTGGCGAATCAACGGTGGTTCAGAGCAGCGATAACAGCCTTTTCATTCACTGGGGACAAAAATATGTTGCGTAAGATGTGTGCCTTAACGTTGTTAACCACGGGAATTCTGAGCGCAGGGAATGCCATGGCCGCCGACAAGCTGATTGTCAGCACCTGGGGCGGCAGCTTTAAAGATCTGATCGATCAAACCATCGCTAAAGAGTTCACCAAAGAGACCGGCGTCGAAGTGCAGTTCGTCACCGGCGGCACCATCGATCGCCTCAACAAAGCCAAACTGGCGGGCGGTTCGCCGGAAACTGACGTGACCTTCACCACTGCGCACGTCGGCTATCTGTATGCCAACAGCGGATTGTTCGAGAAGCTCGACATGAGCAAAATCCCTAACGCGGTCAACCTGGTGCAGCAGGCCAAAGTCAGCCCGTATCATCTTGGCGTCTGGGGCTACGTCTACACCATTGGCTACCGTCCGGATCTGGTGCCGAAAGGGGAAACCTTCACCAGCTGGAACGACCTGTGGAAGCCGGAGCTGAAAGGCACGCTGGCGCTGCCCGACTGGGATCCGAGCCACATCATCGCCGTGGCCGCCAAACTCTCCGGCAGCGATGCGGCGCACTGGCAGCAGGGCCAGGTGAAGCTGAAAGCGCTGATTCCTAACATCAAATCGTTCTACACCGATGATGCCAACAGCCAGCAGCTGATCTCCACCGGAGAAACGCCGGTGCAGGTGATGCTGTCGATGAACGCCTACAGCATGATTGCGGAAGGGGTCAACATTAAGCTGGCGATACCGAAAGAGGGCGCGATCCTCGGCGTGGATACCGTCGGCATCAATAAAGGCAGCAAACATGCTGATCTGGCGTACAGGTTCATCAACATCGCGCTGAAACCGGAAATTCAGCAGCAGGTGGCGAAGATCTATCGCGGTAGCCCGACGGTGACCAACGCGCATATCGATCCGGAGCTGGCGAAGCTGCCAGGCATGCTGACTACGCCGGCGCAGTGGAATGCCACCATCAATACCGATCCCCAACTGCGTGCGGAGAAAACTGCCGAGTGGCGTCAGTGGTTCTCTGAAAACATCATGTCTCACTGATTGTCCTGGTGCTGCGGCGGGGCGGGTGCGTCGCCGTAGCCGGTAACACCTATGCAGGCAGTAACGTCCATGACGAAAAAACCGACATTTTTACCCTGGTTCATTCTTCCCGCCACGCTGACCGCGATGGGGCTGGTCGTCGCGATGTTTGCGGTGATGCAGTTCAGCGTGCGTGCGTACATTCCCGGCTCGCTGGATGTCGGCGGCTTTACGCTGGCCAATTTCAGTGGCCTGTTCAAACGCATCTACGGCGACGCGTTTCTCAATACTGTGCTGCTCAGCGCTAAAACGGCTTTATTTGGTTTGCTGATGAGTTACCCGCTGGCCTATGCGCTGGTGCGTACCCGCACTGCGTGGATCAAATCCACCATTCTGATTATCGCGATTACCCCGCTGTTTCTGGGGGAAGTGGTGCGCACCTATTCGTGGATTATCGTGCTGGGTAACAGCGGCTTTCTCAATAGCCTGCTGCTGGCGCTGGGGATCATCAGCCAGCCGATCCAGTTTATGTTTACCCAGACCGGTGTGGTGGTCGCGCTGGTGCATGTCACCATGCCGATCATGGTGCTGATGCTGGCGACGGCGCTGTCACACATCAATCCGGACTACGAAAAAGCCGCCACCAGCCTTGGTGCCGGGCCGGTACGCGCGCTGCTGACGGTGACCATTCCGCTGTCGATTCCCGGCATCATCGCCAGCCTGACCACCGCGTTTGCCTGGACCTTCAGCGCTTTCGCGACGCCCCAACTGATTGGCGGCGGACGCGTCAGTACCGTGGCTACGCTGGTGTATCAGTTGGGTTTCTCCTCGATGAACTTCCCGTTTGCCGCAGCGCTGAGCATTGCTGGCCTGCTGCTGACCATTCTGCTGCTGCTGGCGCTGAAGCGCATGACGCGCTTCCTGCACGCCATGGGAGGGCACTGATATGACCCGTTCTCACAACGACAAACTGATCGCGCTGCTGGGTAAACTGCTGGTGATCGCCATTCTGACGTTTGTCATGTTGCCCACCGTCGTGGTGTTTATCTCGTCGTTCAGCAGCACCTCCGTGCTGTTCTTCCCGCCGAAAGGCTGGTCGCTGCGCTGGTTTGAGCGGGCGCTGAGCTACGACGATTTTCGTCACGGCTTCTGGTCCGGACTGATTGTCACAGCATGGGCGTCGACGCTGGCGGTGATCATCGGTGCCACGCTGGCAATTGCCATTGAGCGCTATCGCTTTCCCTGCAAACAGGTGCTGGAGAGTATTCTGCTGTCGCCGCTGTTTATTCCGCATTTCACCATTGGCCTCGGCCTGCTGATGCTGGTGTCGCAGCTCAATCTGGGACGCGGCTACGCGCTGGTGATTTTCTGCCACGTGGTATTAGTGCTGCCGTTCGTGCTGCGCAGCGTCTATGTATCGCTGAAAAATCTCGAGCAGCGGATAGAACTGGCGGCGGCCAGCCTCGGCGCATCGCCGCTGCGCGTGGTATGGACCATTACCGTGCCGCTGATTCTGCCGGGCCTGTTTGGTGGCTGGCTGTTCGCCGCGATTCTCTCATTCAATGAATTTACCGCCTCGCTGTTTATTACCACCCAGGCGACGCAGACGCTGCCGGTGGCGATGTACAACTACGTGCGTGAATTTGCCGACCCGACGCTGGCGGCGCTGTCAGTTATTTATATTGTGGTGACCGCCGCGATGTTAATAATCGCCAATAAATTTTTCGGGCTGGGAAAAATATTAAACGTTGAGGCCGGGCATTAATTTCGCTGTGCCATTAAGCCACCGTTAAACATGACAACCTGGTGTTAATCGCCAGCGGCGCAATATTTGCGCCGCGCTGGTGGCATGCCAACTATTCGGGGATGACCTATGTCAGTAGAAAAAATCAATACCGTGATCGTCGGAGCGGGCCAGGCGGGTATCGCCATGAGCGAACATCTGGCGCAGATGCAGATCCCGCACGTGGTGCTGGAGCGCAGCCGCATTGCCGAGCGCTGGCGCTCCGAACGCTGGGACTCGCTGGTGGCTAACGGCCCGGCGTGGCACGACCGCTTTCCTTCGCTGAAGTTTGATAATATTTCACCGGAGGCGTTTCCGCCGAAAGAGCGTATGGCGCAATATTTCGAGGATTACGCAAAGATGCTCAACGCGCCAGTGCGTACCGGAGTTGAAGTACAGCAGGTGACGCGGCTGCCCGGACGCAGCGGCTTCCGGGTGGTGACGTCGGTGGGAGAATTCGACGCGGACAATGTGGTGGCTGCCACCGGCCCGTTTCAGAAGCCCGCGTTCCCGGCCATCGTGCCTGAAGGCGCGGTGCCGCAGCAGATCCACTCATCGGCTTACAAGAATCCGCAGCAGCTGGCGCCCGGTGCGGTGCTGGTGGTCGGTGCGGGTGCGTCCGGCACCCAGATTGCCGAGGAGCTGCGTCAGGCCGGCCGCGAGGTGTTTCTGTCGGTCGGTGAGCACTACCGCCCGCCACGCGCCTATCGCGACCGTGATTACTGCTGGTGGCTTGGCGCGCTGGGGCTGTGGGACGAAGTGAAAATCAAGCCGAAGAAACAGCACGTGGCCTTTGCCGTGAGCGGCTATGAAGGCGGTAAAACCGTGGATTTCCGCCGGCTGGCCCATATGGGCATTACGCTGGTCGGCATCACCGAGCGCTGGGATAACGGCGTGCTGCGCTTTGCGCCGGGGCTGGCAGAGAATATCGCCGAAGGTGACAGAGCCTATTTCGAGGTGCTGCGTGATGCGGATGCGTACATTGAGCGCAACGGGCTGGATTTACCGGCCGAGCCGCAGGCGTGGGAACTGTTGCCGGATCCGGACTGCCTGTTAAATCCGCTGATGCAGCTGGACGTGCAGGCGGCGGGCATCAGCACCATTATCTGGGCTACCGGGTTTAAATTTGATTTCAGCTGGCTGCAGGTGGAAGCGTTTGATGAACAGGGCCTGCCATTCCACAAGCGCGGTATTTCTGCCGAGCGCGGTATTTATTTCCTTGGCCTGCCCAATCTGGTCAACCGGGCGTCGTCGTTTATTTACGGCGTGTGGCACGATGCGAAATATATTGCCGACCACATCGCGCTGCAAAATGCCTATTCGGATTACGTGAAGTCGTAATTATTTTTCCAGGTGCGCATGAATGCGCACCCTACGGAAAATTCACAACGCCCGCGCGTACTGTTGTCTTGCAACCTTTGAATTAGCACGATAAATCGTGCCGCTACACCAGGTGCGGCTGGAAGGTGCAGTAATCATAGCGCGCACAAACCGTAGCGGCACAATTGATTGCGCATTGAGCAGCAGCGCAGCGGACAACTAGCACGATAAATCGTGCCGCTACACCAGGTGCGGCTGGAAGGTGCAGTAATCATAGCGCGCACAAACCGTAGCGGCGCAATTTATTGCGCATCGGGCAGCAGCATGGCGGACAACCAGCACGATAAATCGTGCCGCTACACCAGGTGCGGCTGGCAGGTGCAGTAATCACAGCGCGCACAAACCGTAGCGGCGCAATTCATTGCGCATCGGGTAGCAGCGCGGCGGACAACCAGCACGATAAATCGTGCCGCTACACCAGGTGCGGTTGGAAGACGCAGTAATCACAACGCGCACAAACCGTAGCGGCGCAATTTATTGCGCATCGGGCAGCAGCGTGGTGGGCAAATAGCACGATAAATCGTGCCGCTACACCAGGTGCGGTTGGAAGAAGCAGTAATCACAACGCGCACAAACCGTAGCGGCGCAATTTATTGCACATCGGGCAGCAGCGCGGCGGACAAATAGCACGATAAATCGTGCCGCTACACCAGGTGCGGCTGGAAGGTGCAGTAATCACAGCGCGCACAAACCGTAGCGGCGCAATTTATTGCGCATCGGGCAGCAGCGCAGCGGACAACCAGCACGATAAATCGTGCCGCTACACCAGGTGCGGCTGGAAGGTGCAGTAATCACAACGCGCACAAACCGTAGCGGCGCAATTTATTGCGCATCGGGCAGCAGCGCAGCGGACAACCAGCACGATAAATCGTGCCGCTACACCAGGTGCGGTTGCAAGATGTAGAAATCACAACGCGCACAAACCGTAGCGGCGCAATTTATTGCGCATCGGGCAGCAGCGCGGCGGACAAATAGCACGATAAATCGTGCCGCTACACCAGGTGCGGTTGGAAGGTGCAGTAATCACAGCGCGCACAAACCGTAGCGGCGCAATTTATTGCGCAACCTGACATAGCAATCAGCAGATTCCAGACAAAAAAATGCCGGTGGGCGATTACTCGCGCACCGGCATCGGTTCGATTGACTCAGCGATGGCGTATTACAGCGCCATATCCTGCTTCGCGGACTCTTCGCGCGGTTTGGCCTGCGCAGGTGCCGACTGCTGATCGTCCATGTTAATCACTGGCGGTTTGGTCAGCTGCAGCACGGATGCGGTGTTATCCCATACCTGCTGGGTCAGCGCGGTGTTGCCGTTCAGCTTCTGGCCGAAGCTTGGCACGATAGCGCGGATCTTCTGCTGCCACTCCGGTGACGCGAACTGCTGCGGGAACAGCTTCTGCATCACGTTCAGGGTGATCGGTGCCGCGGTAGATGCACCCGGTGAAGCACCCAGCAGGGCCGCCACGGTTTTCTGCTGATCGGTCACGATTTCGGTACCCAGCTTCAGCACGCCGCCTTTCTCAGCATCTTTCTTGATGATCTGCACACGCTGGCCGGCCTGAATCAGCTTCCAGTCCTCTTTACGCGCGTTCGGGTAGTACTCTTTCAGCGCGGCAAAACGGTCGTCATCGTTCAGCATCACCTGACCAATCAGGTATTTCACCAGGTCAAAGTTATCGATGCCCACGTGCGTCATCGGCATGAAGTTGCTGGTGGTGGTGGCGCTCAGCAGATCGAACAGCGAACCGTTCTTCAGGTATTTGGTCGAGAACGTGGCGAACGGTCCAAACAGTACCATTTTTTTACCGTCGAGGTTACGGGCATCGATGTGCGGTACTGACATTGGCGGTGCGCCTACGGAAGCCTGACCATACACTTTCTGCAGGTGACGGCTGGTGATTTCCGGGTTTTCGGTCATCAGGAACGAACCGCCCACCGGGAAACCGCCGTAGTTATCGGCTTCAGGAATACCGGTTTTCTGCAGCAGCTTGATCGCCGCACCGCCCGCGCCGATGAATACGTATTTCGCATCCACTTCACGGTTTGCGCCGCTCTTCACGTCTTTGATGGTGACGTGCCAGGAGTTGTCGCTGTTGCGTTTGAAATCGGTGACTTCAGAGGAGGTTTCCAGCTTGAAGTTCTGATCTTTCTGCAGGCTGCCGATCAGCTGACGGGTAATTTCACCGTAGTTCACATCGGTACCCACCGGCGTCCAGGTAGCGGCCACTTTCTGATTCGGATCGCGACCTTCCATCACCAGCGGTGCCCACTGCTCGATCTGCTTGTGATCGGTAGAGAACTTCATGCCCTGGAACAGGGTGGTTTTCTGCAGCGCCGCATAGCGTTTGGTCAGGTATTCGACATTTTTGTCGCCCCAGACAAAGCTCATGTGCGGGGTGGAGTTGATGAACGAACGCGGATCGTGCAGCACGCCGCGCTGTACCTGGCTGGTCAGGAACTGGCGGGTAATCATGAACGATTCATTGATTTCCAGCGCTTTGCTCACATCGATGGAACCGTCTGCACGCTCTGGCGTGTAGTTCAGCTCCATGTTGGCAGAGTGGCCAGTACCGGCGTTATTCCAGCCGTTAGAGGATTCCAGCGCGACGCCGTCGAGACGCTCAACCATCAGTTGTTTCCAGCCCGGTTGCAGCTCCTGCAGCCAGGTACCGAGCGAGGCGCTCATGATACCGCCGCCAATCAGCAGCACGTCGGTTTTTTCTGGTGCGTTCTCAGCGTGAACCGCTGATGAGACAAGCAGTGCCGTCAGCGAAAGCGCGGACACAAGTTTTTTGGTCTGAGTCATGCCAGTCCTGTTTATTCTTTGCAGATGAACGTTAAAAATTCGGTTGGCAAATTAAAAGATTGTTACGAAAAGATTAACTTGTTTTTAGTTAATTAACTATTGATGGCAATAAATTAACTTTCATAAAAGCGGGATGGCGAAATAAACGGCAGGAATACAGCAGCAGTGCGGGAAAAAGCAACAATATATCCGCTAACGGAGCGCGGTTATTATTTATAACCACGGGCAAGACTTAGGTCAAATTAAATCCGCCGGCGCGATGACAAATCATGCACTATCACTGCACGGAGCGTGTTGATGATCTGACGCCGAATGGGTTTACCCTAAGGTCTCTGATGACTTGTTTAACTTTCGCGTGGACATGAGCATGGCGGGCAAAACCCTGTATGAAAAGCTGATTGAACAGCATGTGGTACGTCACCTGGACGATGAGGGGCACGTGCTGCTCTACATCGACCGGTCAATCCTCAATGAATATACCAGCCCGCAGGCGTTTAGCGGTCTGCGCGACCGGTCGCGGCGCGTGCGCCATCCGGCCACCATTCTACTCAACGTTGACCACGTGAACCCGACGCGGCCAGTGCGCGATGCGGCGATGACCGACGCAGGCGGTCAGCTGCAGGTCGATTACTTCCGCAAAAATGCGGAGCACTTTGGCATCGAACTGTTTGACGTGCTCGATCCGCGACAGGGCATTGAACATGTGGTGGCGCACGAGCAGGGGCTGGTGATGCCGGGGATGGTGATTGCCGCCGGCGACAGCCATACCACCACTTACGGGGCGTTTGGCGCGCTGGGCTTCGGCATCGGCACCTCGGAAATCGAGCACCTGCTGGCGACACAGACATTGATTTATCGCACGCTGAAAACCATGCGCGTTGAAGTCACCGGCGAGCTGCCGTTTGGCTGCGCCGCCAAAGACATCGTGCTGGCGTTGATCGAACAGATTGGCGCATCCGGCGCTACGGGGTATGCGATTGAGTTTACCGGCAGCGCGATTGATGCGCTGAGCATGGAAGGGCGTATGACGCTGTGTAACATGGCGGTAGAAGCCGGTGCGCGCGGAGCGATTATCGCGCCGGATGACAAGGTCTACGCGTATATTGCCGGCAAACCGCAAATGCCGGTGGGCGAGCTGTGGCAGCAGGCGCTGGCCGAGTGGCGCACGTTGCGCAGCGATGATGATGCGGTATTTGACCGGCAACTGACCATTGATTGCAGCGATCTGGAACCGAAGGTCACCTGGGGCATCAGCCCGGATCAGGCCTGCGCCATCAGCGGCCACGTGCCTAATCCGGCTGACGAACCCGATCTGGTGAAACAGCAGGCAATGAAAAATGCGTTGCACTACATGGGGCTGCAAGCCGGCACGCCGCTGGCCGACATTGCCATCACCCACGCGTTTATCGGCTCCTGCACCAATGGGCGCATTGAAGATTTGCGCGCTGCGGCAGCGGTGATTGGTACCCGCAAAATCGCGCCGCACGTGCGCGGCATCATCGTGCCGGGCTCAACCCAGGTACGGCAGCAGGCGGAGGCGGAAGGGCTGGCTGCCATTTTTATCGACGCCGGCTTCGAGTGGCGTCAGTCGGGCTGTTCGATGTGTCTGGCGATGAACGAAGATGTGCTGGCACCGGGCGATCGCTGCGCATCGGGCACCAATCGTAACTTTGCCGGCCGTCAGGGCGCGGGCGCGCGTACTCACTTAATGAGTCCGGCGATGGTTGCCGCCGCTGCGCTGGCGGGCCATCTGGTTGATGTTCGTCACTATCTGCAATCCGGGGTTTAATATGCAAGCTTTCACTACCATCCCCGGCAAGCTGGCACCGCTGCCGGCTGCTAACATCGATACCGATGTGATTATGCCCAAGCAGTTTCTCAAAGGCATTGACCGGCAGGGGCTGGACCGCGGCGTGTTCTTTGACCTGCGCTTTCTGGCCGACGGTGCACCAAACCCTGATTTCATCCTCAATCAGCCGGGCTGGCAGAACGCGACGTTTTTGCTAGTCGGCGCCAATTTTGGCTGCGGCTCCAGCCGCGAACATGCAGTGTGGGGGCTGAATCAGCTGGGCATCCGCGCGATTATCGGCACCAGCTTCGCCGGCATTTTTGACGACAACTGCCAGCGTAACGGCGTGCTGACGCTGAGCCTGAGCGAGGCGGATTACCAGCGTCTGAGCGTGGTGGCCGCCGATGCGCAGCGCAACACCATCAGCGTGTCGCTGGAGCAGCAAACCATTCAGTTCGCGGATGAAGTGATTCACTTTACGCTCAGTGCCCTGAAGCGCGAGATGCTGATCGGTGGCGGCAGCGCGGTGGACTGGACGCTGCAATATGAAGCGGATATCAGCCAGTTTGAAGCGCAGCACTTTGCGCAGCGTCCGTGGCTGCAGCGCACCAGGGAGCAACCATGAGTAAGATTATCGATCGCGGCCCGTCGCCGATTATCGCCGGTTTTACCCTGCAGGATGTGACGCTGGATAATGGCGTTACGCTGCGCGTGGCCAGCGGCGGCAAGGGCTCGCCTTTACTGATGCTGCACGGCCATCCGCAAAATCATCTGGCCTGGCGTAAAATCGCACCACAGCTGGCGCAGCATTATCAGGTGATCCTGCCGGATTTGCGCGGCTACGGTGACAGCGACAAGCCCGCCAGTGATGCTGAACATCTGCCGTATGCCAAACGCAGCATGGCGCAGGATATCAGCCAGCTGATCGACGCGCTCGGCCTGCAGCGCGTGGCGTTTGTCGGCCACGATCGCGGCGGGCGCGTCGGGCACCGGCTGGCGCTCGATCATCCGGAGAAAGTCAGCTGCTGCGTGTTTGTCGATATCGCACCGACTGCCACCATGTACGCGCTGACCGATCAGGCGTTCGCCACGCGCTATTTCTGGTGGTTCTTCCTGATTCAGCCGCATCCGCTGCCGGAAACCATGATTGGTCACGATCCGGCGTTCTTTTTGCGTAAACACATTGATGGCCAGCTGAAAACGCCGGGAGCGACCGAAGCGGCGATATTCGAAGATTATCTGCGCTGCTATCGGGATCCGGCGATGATCCACGCGGTATGTGAAGATTATCGCGCCGCCGCCAGCATCGATTTGCAACACGATGCCGCTGACAGCAACCGGCGCATTGCCTGCCCGCTGTTACTGCTGTGGGGCGAAAAGGGCACGGTCGGTCAGCTGTATGATGTGGTGCACACCTGGCAGGACAAGGCGCTGCAGGTGCAGGGCGAGGCGTTACCGTGCGGCCATTCACCGCAGGAAGAGGTGCCAGAGCGGTTTCTGCACTCGCTTCAGCGCTTCCTGGGATCTGTGTTATAACCACGTGGCGTTCACTCACCATGTGCTGTTATGAAAATACTGCTTGCCGGAAAAAGTTATCAGAAGCCGTTACAGGGTTGGCCGTCGATTGAAGACCTGTACGTGTTTATCAGCGT
This sequence comes from Pantoea sp. VS1, assembly GCF_002207995.1. Classification (NCBI taxonomy): domain Bacteria; kingdom Pseudomonadati; phylum Pseudomonadota; class Gammaproteobacteria; order Enterobacterales; family Erwiniaceae; genus Pantoea; species Pantoea sp. VS1. The sequence goes on along the minus strand of NZ_NHZE01000046.1, from coordinate 91,214 downwards.
GGCGCGGCATGACGGTTTCGGCCGCGCGGCGATTGAGCTGGGTCAGTCACCGTCTTACATCAGTAAACGCATCGCCATTCTGGAAAAACAGCTGGAGACGCGGCTGTTTTTCCGCACTAACCGCGTGATGCGCCTGACGCCGGAAGGTGAAAAAGCGCTCGAGGGCGCGCTGCAGGTAGTGCAGGAAATGGATGGCTTTCTCAATAATTTCCGTCAGTGGCGCGGCGAGCTGACCGGGGAAATTACCGTCGGCTGCTCGTTTGGTTTCGGTCAGGACTTTTTATCGGATGCGGTTTCGGCATTTATTCACCAGCATCCGTCGCTGAATATTAAACTGATGCTAAGCGATCGGGCATTCGACCTGCTACAGAGCGGCACGGATGTGGAAATCTGCGTTGGCGACGATCTCAATCCTTCCTATATTGCCCGCCGGCTGATTGCCAACCGGCGCATTTTATGTGCCGCGCCGGCGTATTTATCCCGCGCCGGTATGCCAGCCTCGCTGGATGCGTTAATTCATCACAGCTGTCTGATCATTAATGAACGCGATAATTCATTTGGAAACTGGGCATTGACCAATGGCGAGCAGCAGGTATTGTGTCGCCTGAACAGCCATTACTCTTCCAATAGCGGCAAGGTGATTCTGCACTGGGCGTTGCAGGGGCATGGTATTGCGCTGCGTTCAGCGTGGGATGTGGCGCCGTATCTGGCGACGGGCGAGCTGGTGGCGGTATTACCGCAGTGGTATCAGGAAGCCAATATCTGGGCGGTGTATACGCAACGCGCCGCAGAATCGCAGCGTATTAAAGTTTTTCTCGATTTTCTCGCCGCCTATTTTAATGAAAAAAGCCTGCCGGAAATGACGGGCAGGCCATAAACAGAAAAACGTGTTAATCCCAGCATCAGCCGTAATCCACCTTGTCATTGATGTGATACAGCGTGGCAGTGGCGGCCATCACGTGCTGGCCGTCGTGGCCCGGCTCATGTGATTCAACGTCGGTGATGTGATAACCGACGGCGCCGGCCGCCTGGGCTTTTTTCACAATGGCGTCTGTTAACTCTTCCATTGACGTGGCCCAGCTTACTGAGGTCACACCCGCCGGATGGATTGAGGATAATTCGCGGTGCGTCAAATCGGCGCGAATTAAAACCGGTTTAACATTTTGCGGCGTAAAAATGGAAATCACATCGTTAATTAACGCTTTCATGGTCTTACTCCTCAAAAATAACAACAGAGCCGGAAGTGAATTAACCGATCCTGAGATCGTTGTTTATTGGTTTATACATTCCGGCAAAGCGCACGGTGAATCATCATGCCGGTAGGGTTAATAAACACCTTTTGAGGTTATGCGTTTTAGCTTTAATTGCTAATCAGATGTTAAGAAAAGTTCCGCCACAACTCCGGTAATGTTTCGCTAATATTTTTTCATCTGCTTACATTTGCCATTAAAAAGTCAGTGCGTCATGTTCGGGCAAATCCGGCCATCCGTGGCCCTGCGGCTTAAAATTCGCGCTGGCCGCCCAGTTCGATCACCCGATTGGGCGGAATATGAAATTGCTCATGGGCGCGCAGCGCGTTGCGCTGGCAGAAGTGAAAAATCCCGCCGCGCACCCGCGCCAGACCGCGGCGTTTTTTCATCACCAGCGTATCGTGCGCGGTAAAAAATGACGCTTCATTTACCGTGCAGCCAAAACCTTCCAGTCCGCACAGATGCAGAATCTCGGCCATCGACGGCACTTCACGCCAGCCGTAGGCAGCAGTGACCTGCCAGAACGACGGCGACAATTGCGTAATGCTGATGCGCTGCTGGTTATAGACGCGCGGCGTGTCAGTGGTGCGGATATGCAACAGCACCACGCGGCGGTGCAGCACGCGGTTGTGCTTGAGGTTGTGCAACAGCGCCTGGGGAATTTCAAACTCCTTGCGCGCGAGGAAGATGGCGGTGCCCTCGACGCGGTTCGGCGGATTGCTCTCCAGCGATTTCACCAGCGCCAGCAAACCATCCTGATCGTTATTTAAGCGGCGAATCAGACGGTTACGCTCGCTGCTCCAGATCAGCATCAATCCCATCATGGTCAGCGCCAGCAGCACCGGCACCCAGCCGCCGGACAGCAGCTTCATCAGGTTGGCGATGAACAGCGGCACGTCGACCACCAGCATACACAGCAGGAACAATAGCGCCAGCGGCAGCGGCCAGCGCCAGTTACGCAGCGCCACCACGCCCGCCAGACAGGCAGTGATCACCATGGTGCCGGTCACTACGATGCCGTACGCCGAGGACAACGCCGACGACTGACGGAAAGCCAGCACAATCAGCATCACGGCGGTGAACAGCAGCCAGTTAACCACCGGAATGTAAATCTGCCCGGACTCGGTATGCGAAGTAAAAATGATGCGCATCGGCGGTAAAAAGCCCTGGCGAATGGCCTGATGCGTCAGGGTATAGACGCCGGAAATCACCGCCTGCGCCGCGATGACCGTGGCCAGCGTTGACAGCACAATCAGCGGAATCTGCGCCCAGCCGGGAGCGAGATTAAAGAACGGATTGTTCAGCGCCTGCGCATCGGCGATCACCAGCGCGCCCTGGCCGAAGTAATTCAGTATCAGCGCCGGCATGGCGATCACCAGCCAGGCGAGACGAATCGGCGCTTTGCCCAGGTGGCCCATATCCGCATACAGCGCTTCCGCGCCGGTCACCGCCAGCACCACCATGCCCATTGCCGCGAGCGAGAGCGCTTTGTGGCTGAGCAGGAAGGTCAGCGCATAGGACGGACTGAGCGCGTGCAGCACTTCCGGGTTGAGCAGAATACCGCGTATACCAAGTGCGCCGATGGCCACAAACCAGACAAACATCACCGGGCCAAACACCCGGCTGACCTTTTCCGTGCCGTGTTTCTGGATAATGAACAGCAGCGCGAGAATGGTGAGCGCCAGCGGCACCACATATTTCTCCAGCCCGGGCGAGACCACCTGAATTCCTTCGATGGCCGACAGCACCGAGATGGCTGGGGTGATCACGCCATCCCCATAGAAAAATGCGCCGCCAATCAGACCGGCCAGCACGATGATATGACCGGCTTTGCGGCCAACGTTGCGGCGTGCCAGCGACATCAGGGTGAGTATGCCGCCTTCGCCGTCGTGGTCGGCGCGCATCACGAAGCAGACATATTTCAGCGTGACGATGAGCGTCAGCGCCCAAAAGATCAGCGACAGAAAGCCCATCACCGCCAGCGCCGACGGCGCGCCGTCCGGCAAAATCGACAGACACTCTTTCAGGGTATACAGCGGGCTGGTACCGATATCACCAAACACGATGCCGGCGGCGGCCAGCATGCCAGCAGGCAGAGACTGTTTCTCTGATTGACTCATACATTTCCTGTTTTTTCAGGGAGAAAGGGCGAGCGCCATCAACCGCACTGGCGTGTCGCAATCACCCACTTTTATGCTGGCGAAGATAGCGTTTCAGCGGCGTAATCGGTAGGGGTTGGCGTTTTTTTGTACGCGATTTTTATACCAATCGGCCAAATTTTTACGCGATTTTTACACCGCTGCGCCTTTTTCAACCTGAAGTGTAGACGATTTAGACAGCAGCAGAAGCGGGCTGGCTGGCAGAAATGGGATGGGGGAGTGCAGGTAGCGAGATGATTAAAAATGCAGGAAATAGCGATGCTAAGACTTTGTACCAAAAATTATATCCGTACCCTCCGACCGCACAATATGTAGCGGCGCCATTTATCGCGCTAAGTTGAACATTTCACAGTTGCCGGAATGCGCAATGAATTGCGCCGCTACGATCCGTACGGCATTATATTTCGGCACCACTATCCTGCACACATTGTAGCGGCGCGATTTATCGCGCTGAGTGAAACACCGCACAACTGCCCGAATGCGCAATAAATTGCGCCGCTACGATCCGTGCGGCATTGTATTTCGGCACCACCATCCTGCACACATTGTAGCGGCGCGATTTATCGCGCTGAGTGAAACACCGCACAACTGCCCGAATGCGCAATAAATTGCGCCGTTACGATGGGTGCGGTAATCCTGTTCCTGCCTGCATTAACAGGCAGGTAATCCTTACCAACCCTTAATAATATCGCCTTTATAAATCTCGTTGGCTTTATCCAGCACCGGCTGGGACTGGAACGCTTCTTTCAGCTTCTGCACGTTCGGGCTGTCTTTATTATCTTCGCGCGCCACAATCGCATTAACGTATGGCGACGCTTTGCCTTCCATAAACATCCCGTCACGCGAGGCGGATAAATTCACCAGCGCGGCAAAGTTATTATTAATGATCGACAGATAAACCTGCGGATCGTCCAGCGTGCGCGCCAGCTGCGGCGTATCCACTTCCACAATCTTCAGCTTTTTCGGGTTATCGGTAATATCCAGCGTGGTCGGCAGCAGACCGGCTTCGGGTTTCACCTTCAGCAGGCCCTGCGCCTGCAACAGCAGCAGGCTACGCCCCAGAGTGGTCGCTTCGTTAGACACGGTCACGGTAGCGCCATCCGGCAGATCCTGCAGTGATTTAATCTTGCGTGAATAACCGGCAATCGGGAACACGAAGGTATTGGTTACGACGGCAAATTTATATCCGCGCTCTTTGGACTGCATCTCCAGATAAGGCAGGCTCTGGAACGCGTTGGCGTCCACATCTTTATTGAACAGCGCTTCGTTCGGCTGCACGTAATCGTTAAACGCCACTACATCAACATCGAGCTGATATTTATCGTGTGCCACCTGCTTCACGGTCTGCCACAGCGCCTCATCCGGTCCGGTATTGATCGCCACTTTGATTTTGTTGTCGTTGTGGTTGTCACAGGCGCTGAGCAGGGTGACAGAGGCCGCCAGCAGGGCGGTAAGCCATGTTTTTTTCATTGTTTGCAGGTTTCCTTATGTTTGCAGGAAACCGACTATAGTATACGTCCAGACGTCTGTACATCCGTGCGCGGTGCGATCGCCTGGTATTTATCCAGCGCGCCTGTGTAAGCGTTACGGCTGTGGATGCTGCAGACAGGCCAGATAGCGGCGGCCCGACTGCTGCACCGCCTCATCGGCACGCGCGAGAATTTCGCGGCCGGCAAACGCGCCGTACAGGCGCGTAAACTTCACGCCCTGCAACCGCTGCAGCATGGCTGTCACCGTGGCGCCGGCCAGCGGTAACATATTGGGATAGCTCCACATAAAAGAAACCGCACTGGCACCGGGCGTTACCTGCAAAATATCGCCGCTCAGCAGCACGCCATCGTCGTGCGCCCAGTGCAGCACCGTGCCGCCGGCAAAGTGGCCACCCAGACGTAACAGCCGCACGCCCGGCAGCAGATCACAGCTGTCGCCGTGCCAGAGCTGCAGACGAGGCGATGCGCGCATGATCCACTCGCTGTCGCTGGCGTGCAGATACACCGGCGCGTCGAACGCGTCAGCCCAGTCCTGCATGGTGCTGTAATAGTGGGGATGGGAGATGGCGATGGCGTGCAGGCCGCCGAGCGCACGCAGCAGCGTGACGGTGGCGTCATCCAGATGCGCGATGCAATCCCACAGGATATTGCCGTGCGGCGTTTGCAGCACAAAGGCGCGCTGGTTGATGGCAAAATCCGGTACGGTTTGCAGGCTGAGCAGCCCGGGCGCCAGCTGTTGCCACTGGTTTTGATGCGAGGCGCGCAGCGCAGACTGATCGATCCACTGCTGCCCGCCGGGCGGCACAAACTGGCGTTCATCCTGACAAATGCGACACTGCGTAAGGGCAGGTTGCTGCTGCTGATAAGACGTGCCGCAGGCGGTACAAATGGTGATCATGGCTTCTCCTCACAGTCCGGTGAGGATCAGTTTAGGCAAGGTACGAGGTTAGCGCGCGACGTCCTGCTGTGGCTGCAGCTGATAAATCCACGCCGTTCGCTGCTGGCCGTCGGTCGTGGTGACCTCAACCGGCACCCGGTCGTAGCCATCTTCAAACTCATCCAGCATCGGCCAGTGCAGCGCCAGCCGGTCCGAGATGAACAGATAACCCGGCACGCGCGCGCCGTGCTCATCCAGTACGATGCCGGGAAAATCGGCGGCCGCGCCCCAACCGTTGGCATAGTAAGTGCCGGCGACCGTCCCTGCCAGCCACTCACCGCCGATGTTTTCCAGGATATGCGCATTGCACTGGCCCGGCTGCAGCGTGCCGTAAACGAAAAGCGTGTTCATTTTCCCTCGTAAAATCATGCAAAAGCGCTACTTTACCTGCCTGCTGCCGCCCTGTCATCCGCCAGAGGAGGGCCACACCGGCAGCGAAATTCTGCGTTACCGGTTGTGCGATGGCTCGTAATGTGAGGACGCGCGCGGCATAAAACGGTTAACGTAGCCGCAGATGTTTACCGCTGCTGCCAGCCAGCTTTCTCTTTTTCGAGGTATCCGCGCTATGTTGAAGGGTTCCAGCCTCTGCCGGGGTGCAATCAGGGAGTATCCGCACTCCGCTCAGTTTGATGGCAAAAAGTTTCGCAACGTCCAGCCGCGTCAGTCGCTGAGCTTTGGCGACTACCGCAAAATGCTGTGGGATTTCCTGTTCAATAAACCGAAAGATACCCAGCCGCCGGCCGCGCTGCCGGTGCAGCCCATCACGGCCACCGCGCTGGCACAGGCCGCGCCCAACAGCGTCTTTCGCCTCGGCCACTCTTCGCTGTTGCTGAAGCTCAATGGCCAGTTCTGGCTGACCGATCCGGTGTTCGCCGAGCGCGCGTCACCCTTTAAGCGACTGGGACCAAAGCGCTTTCAGCCAGCGCCGATTTCCGTGGCCGATCTGCCGCCGATCGAAGGCATTATTTTGTCGCACGACCATTACGATCATCTTGATTACCACACCATCATGCAGCTGAAAGATCGGGTGAAGCACTTTCTCACGCCGCTCGGCGTCGGCGATTTGCTGATTAAGTGGGGCGTTGCGCCGGAGAAAGTCATCCAGCTCGACTGGTGGCAGTCGCGGGATATCGGCGGCATCCATTTTGTCGCGACGCCGTCGCAGCACTTTTCCGGACGCGGCCTGTTCGACAGCAACAAACGGTTGTGGTGTTCGTGGACGCTGATTTCTGATCAGTTCCGCCTGTTTTTTGGCGGTGACTCCGGTTACTCCGACGGTTTCAAAGCGATTGGCCGGAAATACGGTCCGTTTGATGCGGCGTTTCTGGAAAACGGCGCTTACGATGCGCGCTGGGCCGACATTCATATGCTGCCGCAGGACACGCTGCGCGCATTTCAGGACCTCAACGCACGCTGGCTGTTTCCGATTCACAACGCGGCTTTTGATTTAGCTTTTCACCGCTGGGACGATCCGTTTACCCAAATCGTCCAGCTGGCGGCGGAGCATCAGGTTGCACTGTGTCTGCCGATGCTGGGCGAGGGCATTGATCTGTTACAGCCGCAGCCCACCGCGGCCTGGTGGTAAAGCACGCAACCCGATGACCGTTTGGCTATCGGGTCGCGTAGGTCAGGCCGTGAGTTCGTCGTACAGGCTGCGCAGCCGGGTGCGCAGAAACAGAACCGCTTTATGTTTGCGCGACAGCAGCGCCTGCACGCTGTCGCCGCTTTCGGCGGCCAGATCCTGATAGCTGAAGCCGAGCAGCTCGGTCTTTTCAAATACCTCGCGCTGCGCAGCAGGCAGTTCCGCGAGCGCATCGTCCAGTTCTTCCCACAGCAGCGTCTTCAGATACTCATCCTCCGGCGTCTGCGCCACGCCAAACAGCGTTTCGGCAATTTCATCCTCGGGAAAATCTTCGTCTCCGGCGGCGTTAAATAGCGAGAGTTCGCGTTTTTTCCGCGATCGATCGGTAATCTCGTTGCGCGCGGCGCGAAACAGCCAGGCGCTGACGTTCTCCACCGGCTGTTCCACCTGCAGCAGTTTCCAGCTGATCTCCTGCAGGATATCTTCGGCCTCATCGTGCCGCTCGCTGCGGCCGCGAATAAAGGCGCTGAGCTTAGTGCGGCAGGCGCTGAGGGCCGCCAGCAGCCGCGAGTCCTGCGCCATGCCGTTTACTCTGCATCCGGGGATTTGGTGGTCGCATCGTCCGCGGGCGGGCGCGGATCGTCACACTGGCTGCGGCGATCGTGCCAGTCACAGCGTCCGCCATGATGACCACGGCCGCCAAACCGCTCGCGCCGCTGCTGCATAAAGGCTTCACGCTGCTCCGGCGTCATCTGCATCCAGCGTTCATGCATGCGGCGACGCGCCATGCCAAACATACCGGGATGGAAGCCCAGCCCGCCGAACAGGATGCGACACAGCACCAGCAGCCCCAGCGCCTGCCAGAAGCCAATACTTTTTACGCCGGTCAGTTCCGGCAGCAGCGCATTCCACAGCGACATCACCAGCAGGCCAAGGGCAGCAAACAGCACCACGCCGAGCAGCAGCGGTTTCGCCATGCGGTGATGACCAAAGCGGTGACTACGTGAATGCTGATGCCTGTCAAAATCTCTCATTGGGGTTCCTCATTACGGTAATAAACAGGGTTGGTGATGAGGTAGACGAATCAGCGACGAAAATATTGCTGAAAAAATGAAAAAAGTGCGCGCTGCGCGTCAGGCCGCTGGCTTGACTTCTTCCCTGCCTGCCAGTAGGTTGACCGATCTCTGTTGTTCTACCGGATTGCGTTATGACTGCCCGTTCCTCTAAAGCCCGCGAAATCATGGCCTGCACCCGCCAGTTGCTCACTGCCGGCGGCTATAAAAGCTTTAGCTATGCCGATATTGCCGCCCAGGTGGATATCCGCAAGGCCAGCATTCACCACCATTTTCCCGGCAAAGCCGATTTGGTGAAAGCGGTGGTGGAGGAATATCGTGCTGAGGCGCAGGCGGGCATGCAGGCGATGGATGAACAGATCAACGATCCGCTGAACGAAGTGAAGGCCTACGTCGATTACTGGGCGCACTGCATTAAAGAGGGAACTTCGCCTTTCTGCATCTGCGCGATGCTGGCGGCGGAAATGCCCACGCTGCCGCCGGATGTCGCCACGGAAGTCAGCGGACACTTCAGCGATCTCTCCGGCTGGTTAGCGCGCCAGCTGAGCAAAGGCGCCGCCAGCGGCGTTTTCCAGCTCAGCGACAGCGCTGAAAACGAAGCCAAAACGCTGATGGCCAGCGTGCACGGTGCGATGCTGGCGGCGCGGGCATTTAATAATGCCGGGATGTTTGAGCAGATTACTCATCCGCTGCTGCATAAGCTGATCAAAAATGCCTGACGGCGCGCATCAGAGCGTGCCGGCCTGGACGGGTGTGGTTTGCTGACGCAACGAGGCTTCCATCCTGTCTACCAGCGTTAGCGCTTCCCGTAAATGCAGCATGATAATTTCCCTGTCTTCCTGCATTTCCGCCAGCTCTTCCAGCATTTCGCACTGCTCCGTCAGCTGACGGATGCCGGTGACGCGCAGCGATCCGGTGATGCGATGAAACAGGCTGGCGGCAGTCGCGAGATCGCCGCTTTGCACCACGTCAATCGCCTGCGTCAGATCGGTGCGTGCTTCATTAATCACGATGTCGAGAAAATCCGCGATCGCGCCGGGGCTGTTGGGCATATATTTCTCGATTTCGGCGATATCCACCCAGTCAGAAAAATCATCACCGACCAACAGCGCGCTGGCGCTGTGAATCTGGCTAAGAATCGTGGTTAACTGCGCCAGCTTAACCGGCCGGAACACGCATTCGTTCATGCCCGCTTCGAGGCAGCGCTGACGCTCGGACTGCTGCGCGTTGGCGGTAATGCCGATGATGTAGGTGCTCTTGTCTTCCCGGCGGATGTTGCGCGTCATATCCAGACCGTTCATCACCGGCATATTGCAATCGGTAATGATCACATCCGGCTTCTGCTGCCGCCACTGCGCCAGGCCTTCTTCACCGTTGTTCGCTTCGCGGAAACTATGACCTAACAGCGTCAGCTGACGCGAAATCAGCAGGCGGTTGGCCGGATGATCGTCAATGATCAGCACATTTAGCGCGACCTGCGGCGCAGCGGGCAACGGTTCTGCGACCGGAGACGGCAGCGGGGTAGCGATATCACGCACGCTGACCGGCACGGCGACGTTCAGTACGGTGCCGACGCCGGGTTCGCTCTCCAGTTCGATGCTGCCGCCCATCAGGCGGGTGATCTCCTGGCAGATAAACAGGCCCAGCCCGGTGCCAGCGTTATCCGACAGGCCCGCCTGTTCGAACGGGCGGAACAGCGCATTTTGCGCCGCTTTATCGATGCCGCGTCCGGTATCGGCTACCTGAATCCGCAGCTCGGTATGACTTTCCAGCGGCGTCAGACCCACCGTCACCTTCACTTCACCCTGATCGGTGAACTTGACGGCGTTACCGACCAGGTTAGACAGCACCTGGCGTACGCGGCTGGCATCGCAAAACAGATCGTCATCGCCGACCGGCAGCATCAGGTTCAGGTTGATGCCTTTTTGCCGCGCCAGGCCGTCGAAGGCACAGATCACCGGACGCACCAGCGCATGCAGGCTGACCCACTGCGGCTGCAGCGTCATGCGGCCGGACTCAATTTTCGCCATATCGAGAATGTCGCCGACGATATCCATCAGGCTGACCGCCGCTTCGTGCGCCACGCGGATCAGTTCGGTATCGGCGCGGCCTTCCTGCGTCTGCAGTTCCAGCAGGCCAATCACCGCGCTGAGCGGCGTGCGAATTTCATGGCTCATGGTGGCGAGGAAGTCGCTTTTGCTCTGGCTGGCCAGCTCGGTGGCTTCGCGCGCCAGCGAAAGATCTTCCAGCAATTGCAGGTAGTCGGTGACGTCCTGCCAGCCGCAAATCAGCCCGCCGCTGCCGACTTCATCGCCGGTGTACGAGGTCATCCAGTGACGGATATGGCGCTTCTGCCGCCCGTCATCAATAACAAATTCTGCTTCTTCAGGAATGTCGCCGGGCTGGATGTTTTTGTCGATCTGCTGCCACACGTGATACAGCGGATGTCGACAGTCATACAGCGAATAGCCCAGATGGGTTTGCTCTTCCGGGGTGAAAAACTGGGTAAACGCCGGATTGGTGTGCACGATCATCCCATCCAGCGAGGCCACATAAAACGGCCGCGGCGGACCATTGATCAGGCGATCGCGCAGCTGAATTTCCTGGCGCAGCAGCGCTTTGGTGCGGCGCGTCCGTTTGACCTGCCGCATCAGCAGCACCGCCCAGACAAAGGTGACGGCGATGATAGTGGCTGCGCCCAGCGCGCCGACATAAAACTCTTTACGGTACAGCTTCCAGGTGTCGAAATGCGCGGCGGGCGTGGCCTGCCAGTGGGTTAATACATCGGTCATCATGCCGGCCGGAATGGCGGCCAGCGCTTTGTTCATGATGTCCTGCAGCTCCGGCTCGCTGCGGCTGACGCCAAAGGCGATAGCCGCTTCCAGCGCCGGTTTCAGCTCAGTTAAGCGCAGTTTGCCGGGATACAGACCTTCAGAGAGATAGCGCGCGCCCACCAGCGTATTAATGGTGGCGTCGGTTTGCCCATCCGCCACCCACTGCATCGCCAGGCTGGGATTGCCAACATAATTGACTGACACATCAGGATATTTTTTCAGAAACCAGTGGGAGGCATCCTGCTCGCGTACAAGCGCGGCGCGTTTTGGCGGTGCATCCTGCGCGGCCGTGTTGGTCACCAGCACTTCCGGCGTGAACATAAATGGTGTGGTCATCAAAAAGTCGCGGCTGCGCTGCTGGCTCCAGATCAGCGGTGCGGCAATCGTGACATCGCCGCGTTTCATCCGCGCGGTCAGATCGCGACTGTCGCTGATCTCAACAAAGTTGAAGCTTAGCCCGGTGCGCATTTCAATCAGGTTGAGCAACTCCGGCACAATGCCGGTGATTTCGCCCTGCGCGTTTTTGATAAAGAACGGTGCCACCAGGTCTGTGACCGCCATGTTGATTTGGCTGTGCGTCTGTAGCCAGGCCTGCTCGGTGGGCGTCAGCGCCAGCGGCGTGGTGACAAAGCGCGTGATATTAGCGATATCCCAGCGTGCGGCGATGATCTCACCGGCCGCGTGGCGCTGCAGGGCGTCAAACGCAATGCGCATCGCCCGTGCCAGCACGTGTTCTTTACTGTTGACCACAAAGCGATACGGCGAACTGAGATCGGGCAGAATGTGATCGATGGTTAGCGTATTCAGATAGTTGCGTTCAATCAGGTAATAGGCTTCCACCGCCGGCACATCGGCATAGGGCAGCGTGCCCATCGCGACCTGCGGCAGCTGGCTGTAGGGAGAGGTTATCGCCGGACCGGGTAAAAACTCCTGACCAGCCAGCGGGTTACTGCTGCTGCGCACCACCCGAACCGGACTGGCTTTCAGTGCGGTTACGCTGATGGTGTCGTTAACATGCGCCGGCACCGCCTCACCGGCCGGCACAAATATCATATCCAGCTCTTCGCGCGCCAGCGCGGCAAAGGCTTCGGGCGCGGTGTCGTAATGTTTGACGCGAAAACTGATACCCAGGCTGTGCAGCGCAGCGTAAGCCGCATCGGGAATGTAGCCAAACACTCTGCCCTCAGGATTGGTGCGCAGCATCGGTGGCCGATCCGGCCCATAGATGCCAATCACGCTGTCGCGCTTTTGCCCCAGCCAGTGCCAGTCGCTGTCATTGAGCATCGGCGCGGGCATCGCCGGCAAATCGTTAGGCTGATAGTTAAGCTGCTGCACCGCCGCGCGCAGTGGGGCGACCAGCAGCAGCGCGCAGCACAGCGCGCACAGGAAAAAAAGTCGCATCAGTTAATCTGGTTCCGGCGGGTGAAATCGAGTAAATCCTTTTGATTTTTCAGCGATAACTTTTCCATCAGTCTGGCTTTATAGGTACTGACCGTTTTATTGCTGAGCTTCATGCGGTTGGCAATTTTGACAATCTCGGTGCCTTCACCGAGGTAGCGCAGCACTTCATATTCGCGATGCGACAGCAGCAGCAATTTGTCGCTGTCCTGCACCAGTTGATCGCCCTCCGCCTGGTGACTCAGGCGCAGCGGGAAAAAACCATAGCCGGACAGCACCGCGTCGACGGCGTGGGTCAGATCATTGAGGTTGTTTTTTTTGCTGATAAAGCCATTGGCACCGGCTTTTTTACTCTCGTAAGCGTAAAATTCCGCGTTTTTTCCGCTCATCACAATCACCGGGATTAATGATCCGGCGGTGCGTAGGTTTTTAACCGCTTCAATACCACCAATGCCGGGCAGATCAATATCAATAATTGCCGCATCGGCACCTTTCTCTTTGACCAGACTAAATATATTGTCGCCGTCGCCAGCCTCTGCTGAAACACGATGTCCGGCATTTTCCAGCACCAGTCGTATCGCCACGCGCACAATAGGATGATCATCCACAATAACAAAGTTAGCCATACGCACTGCCTTTCTCTTAATTAATCTGAACACGCTCGTTCAAAAGCACACTTATATAACGGCATCTTAATCAACTCAAGACCATTCTGTTTGCAGGCATTTATTTTTAAATGTAGTCCATATCTTACAGCTGGCTTCTGATTGTCTTATTTACAACGTTTCAATTTGCACTGCGACTTTTCTGCATAGCACAAAGATTATTCACAAGAGATAAACGACGTCAGTTACCCGAACTTAAGCGCTAAAGATTAAATGTTTGTCAATCTGTCCTGGTTTAAGCATTAAATGTCGGCTGCGTATTTATTTATTTTATTTCAATGGCTTGTGTCTTGCCATCTGATGGATGGGTGTTATGGGTTGGTTAAAATTTTCGCTAACAAGTAAATAGTGTGATTAAAAGCTTCGCTGTTTTTATTGCATTTAGGTTGCGTCGCGTGCGTATTAAATTCTGATCGATTTAATAAACGTAAAATTAACTGCCCAGCATTGTGTCTTGCGCGGGAAGAATTTGTGCTTATTCTCTCTTGGCCAGATTTTTGCTGATGCATTGTTTTTAACTCATTTAAATTTATCGGTTTAGTGAACTGTAGTCCTTAGCCTACGGCGTGTCGCAGTGTTTTTATTTAATCCCCAAAGGAAGTTTTGAGACAGGTCTTAGAACAGATAACGCCGGCCTCAGCGTTAGAATTCAGCCAAATCCGGTTGTTTTAATCATTTCTCAGCGCGATGCGACAGAAAAATAACCTGTTGCAGTGCGGCTGTTTTACCCGTTAGGTCATTCCGCTGGTGGAACGACATAACCTGAATCAGGAAAAAACATGAACAAAAATTATCGTGTTATCTGGAATTATGCCCAGCAATGTTATGTCGTGGCCTCGGAACTGGCGCGCGGTAAAGTGAAATCATCGCGTTCAGGAAAAACGGCAAATAAAGCTTCATTCATCAGCGGCGCGCTCGGTTCAGCGCTGCTGCTGGCCGCTTCACCGGCGGCGCTGGCGGCAAACGGTGCCACCGCAACCGGCCCGGAAGAAACCCTGAATCTGAGCAACCAGACGCTGCAGGCGACGGGCAAAGATCATCATGGGCTGCTGGTTGAGAACGGAGCAAAGGCCAGTGCCACGGATGTCACAGTGCTGACCGATGGCACTGACGGCTACGGTGTTTTCTCCACTCTTGCATCCTCTGTCACTGAGATGACACGGGGCAGCGTGCAAACCACCGGCACCGGCGGCTACGGCGTGGTCGCCAGCCTGACCGGTACATTGAAACTTGATAGCACCCGCGTGGAAACGACCGGAAAGACCGCCTACGGCGCCTATGCCTCTTCGGCCGGGATCATTAACAGCCTGAACGCAGACTATGTTACAAACGGCGACGGTGCCTACGGTGTCTATTCCCGCGGTACCGGCTCGCTCATCGATTTAACCGGCGGCAGCGTCACCACCAGTGGTACTAAGACTTATGGTCTGGTGGCGGGCTCAGGCGGCAAGCTTATTGCCAGCGATGTGACCGTGATTACCCAGGGTAACGATTCATCGGGTGTTTTTAGCAACCTGACCAGCACAGAGGTCACTCTGGAAGGTGGAACAGTGACAACCAGCGGCACCAAAGCCTATGGCCTGGCGGCAGCTTCCGGCGGTAAGCTCAGCGCCAGCGGCGTGCAGGTGTCCACCAGCGGTAACCAGTCGAATGGCGTGACCGCCAACAATGCCGGTACGGAAGTGAAACTGGATAACAGTACGTTCGAAACCATCGGCGCAAGTGCTTTTGGTCTGTATGCCGGCAGCGCTTCAACCTTAAATGCCAGCAACGTACAGGTCAGTACCCGTGGCGACCAGTCTTATGGTGTTTACGCTGACAGTGCCGGCACGGAGTTGACGCTGGCAGACAGCATGATGACAACTTCTGGATACAATGCTTATGGTGCATATGCCGCGAGCGGTGCAAAGCTGAACGTTTCAGGAACAAAATTAAGTACCACAGGTGATTATGCCAACGGGGTTTATGTCACTGATGAAGGCTCACTTTTGCAGATTGAAGGCAGCACGATTGCAACCAGTGGCTATGGGGCAAATGGCCTGAAGGCGGACGGAAAATCAACGCTTAATGCCAGCAATACCGTGATTGAGCTTACGGGCAATGGAATGGGCATATACGCAACGGGAGAAGGGACAGTTCTTAATCTGTCCGACAGCCAAATCGTAATGGGGCAGAATGCCGGAAACGCAGTTTATGCCGCATCTGACAGCACAATCAGCCTTAAAAATGTCGGGATTTTCAACGACGCCAGAAACTCAGCACTGGCAGCGGGGTTTGGCGGTACGTTAAGGAGCGATAATGTCAGTGTGGATGCGCGCAGCAGCGGTTACGGTATCGAATTGCAGGATGGCGGCACATTTAATGGTAATAAAATTACCATTGAAAAAAGCGGCACGGATGCTGAAGGGTTTAACGCGGCCATCAACGTGCTGAATTTATATTCTCCGGATATACGAAATACGCTTTCCCTGAGCGATTCCGATATGAATGTATCCGGCGAAAACGCCACCGGCATTGTCTCCAAACGGCAGGCCACGCTGGCGGATATTAAACTGGCGAATACCGCCATCACCGCGACCGACGGCACCGCCGTCAACGTGCTGACCGGCACCGACATGAACATCGACGCCGACAACTCGCTGCTGAGCGGCAGCACGCTGCTGAAAACCGGCTACAGCACCACCGAAGGTGCGACCGCCGGCTCGGTGGTCCTGAACGGCAGCAACCACTCGCTGTTCATCGGTGACGTGGACATCGACCGCAGCCAGACGCATGACAGCCAGATCAACCTGAGCGGCAGCTCGGTGTGGACCGGCGCGTCCAGCGGCCTGCAGACGCTGACGCTCAGCGACAACAGCCAGTGGAACATCATGGACAACAGCAGCGTCGATGCGCTGACCGCAAACAACAGCGTGATCAACGTGGCGCACAACACCGCGAACTTCACGGTGCTGACCGTCAACGGCAACTATACGGCGGATAACGCCACGCTGGTAATGAACGCGGCGCTGGGCGGCGACACCTCGGCCACCGACCGGCTGCACGTGCTGGGCGACGTCAGTGGCAACACCGAAGTGGCGGTGAACAACGCCGGCGGCAGCGGCGCGCAGACTATTCAGGGTCTGCAGCTGATTCAGGTGGACGGCGCGGTCAACGGCGACTTCCGCAAGAAGGGCCGCATCGTGGCCGGCGCCTACGATTATGACCTGGTAAAAGGCAGCGGCGCTGACAGCCACAACTGGTATCTGGTGAGCGACAAAAACGGCAGCGAAACCGATCCGGTTAACACCGATCCGCTGACTCCGCCGGGCGAAGGCACCGGCGGTGACATCATCGCGCCGCCGGCGGAGTTGCACAACATGATCGTGCGTCCGGAAGCGGCGAACTACAGCGCCAACCTCGCGGCGGCCAACACCCTGTTCGCCACCAGCATGGACGACCGCCCGGGCGTCACGCAGTACACGGACGCGAACGGCCAGCAGCAGCATACCCGCCTGTGGCTGCGCAACAGCGGCGGCCACAACCACCAGAAAGACAGCAGCGGCCAGTTGAAAACCGACACCAACCGCTACGCGCTGCAGCTGGGCGGCGACCTGGCGACCGGCACGCTGACCGGCAGCGACAGCCTGCGCCTCGGCGCGATGGCCGGCTACGGCAACGCGCAGAGCAAATCGCGCTCGGCGGTGAGCGGCTACCAGTCGCGCGGCCAGGTACACGGCTACAATCTGGGCATTTACGGTACCTGGCAGCAGAACGCGGCGGCGCGCAGCGGTGCGTTTATCGACAGCACGCTGAGCTACAGCTGGTTCGACAACAGCATCAAGGGCGAGGACATCGGCGAGGAGTCCTACAGGTCGAAGGGTATCCTGGCGTCGCTTGCGGGCGGCTACAGCGCTGAAGTGGCAAAAATCACCGAATCGACCGGCTTCTGGCTGCGCCCGCAGGCAATGCTGAACTGGCAGGGCGTGAAGGGTGATGACCTGACGGAAAGTAACGGCACCCGCGTGCGCGGCACCGGTGAAAATAACCTGCAGAGCCACGTCGGCGTGCGCGCCTCGCTGCGCTCCGCGCTGGACCAGGGCCGCAGCGTGGAGCCGTACGTGGAGGCCAGTTGGGTGCACAACACCCGCGCGCTGGGCACCTCGATGAACGGCGTTACCATCCATCAGGCCGGCACGCGCAACGCCGGTGAGCTGAAGCTGGGCGTGGACGCCACGCTCAATGCGAACGTTAACCTGTGGGGCGGCGTGGCGCAGCAGCTGAGCAGCCACAGCTACAGCGATACCAGCGCCATTGCCGGCGTGAAAGTCAGCTTCTGATGACAGACGGCTCCCGCAACGGGGGCCGTTTTTTTAACCCCGCCATTTACCCTCGCCCTCAGCAGTCTTCTTCTGCAGCCAGGTTTTCTTCGCTGCATTGCACGATTTATTGATCCTGAACATAGCGCGACAGCTTACTTTTTGTAGTCCGGCGACTACAGCCGCCTGCCGGTGCTCTCATGTTCACCCCCTGACGATTTTGCGAAGATTTTTTCATCGGCCACTTCAGGCTGAACGGCAGAAAGAGAGTTAAGCCGCAAGATTTTGATTGAATCCGGGTCAGGAAAATTATGAACAAAAGTTATCGCGTTATCTGGAATTATGCCCTGCAATGTTATGTCGTCACCTCTGAACTGGCGCGCGGCAAAGTCAAATCATCCTGTTCAGGTAAAGCGGCGGGTAAATCACGGCTGGTCAGCGGTGCGCTGGGTTCGGCTCTGCTGCTGGCGGGGTCACCGATGGCACTGGCCTCTGAACATGGCGCACTGGTAAACGGCCCGGAGGATAAGCTGGAACTGAGCAACCAGACGCTGCAGGCAACCGGTAACGATCACTATGGGCTGCTGGTGCAGAACGGCGGACAGGCCAGCGCCACAGATGTCACCGTGCTCAACGCTGGCAATAATGGCTACGGTGTTTTCTCCACCCTTGCGTCCTCAGCGACTGAGATGACGCGCGGCAGCGTGCAAACCACCGGCACCGGCGGCTACGGCGTGGTCGCCAGCCGGACCGGCACCTTAAAACTCGATGGCACCCGCGTGGAAACCACCGGACAGGCCGCCTACGGCGCCTATGCCTCTTCGGCCGGGATTATTAACAGCCTGAACGCAGACTATCTTACGCGCGGCGACAGTGCCCACGGTGCTTATTCCCGTGCCACCGGCTCGCTCATCGATTTAACCGGCGGCAGCGTCACCACCGGCGGTGCGAAAGCCTACGGTCTGTTCGCCGGCTCCGGCGGCCAACTTAATGCCAGCGATGTGCAGGTGAGCACCAGCGGCGATCAGTCTTATGCGGTGATGGTCACAGACAAAGGCAGTGAACTGACGATGACGGGCGGCAAAGTGACCACGACCGGCACCAGAGCCTACGGTCTGGCCGCGGGTACCGGCAGCAGACTCAGCGCCAGCGGCGTGCAGGTCAGCACCAGCGGTAACCAGTCGAATGGCGTGACCGCCAACAATGCCAGTACGGAAGTGAACCTGGAGAACAGTGCGTTCGAAACCACCGGCGGAAATGCTTTTGGTCTGTATGCCGGCAGCGCTTCAACCTTAAATGCCAGCAACGTACAGGTCAGCACCCGTGGCGACCAGTCTTATGGCGTCATGGTCACTGAAAAGGGCAGTAAACTGACGATGACAGGCGGAACCGTTACCACCGCCGGCAGCAAAGCCTCCGGCCTGGCGGCGGGATCCGGCGGCAAACTCAGCGCCAGCGGCGTGCAGGTGACCACCAGCGGTACGGAGTCCAATGGCGTGACTGCAAATAACGTGGGCACGGAAGTCACGCTGACGGACGGAACGTACTCCACCAGCGGTGAAAGTGCGCATGGTATCTATGCCGGCAGCACCGCAACATTGAATGCCAGTGGGGTGCAGGTTGTTACCGGCGGCGTTAAGTCTTATGGCGTTTACGCTGACAGTGCCGGCACGGAGTTGACGCTGGCAGACAGTACGCTGACAACTACCGGGAGAAACGCTTATGGCGCATATGCCGCGAGCGGCGCGAAGCTGAACGTTTCAGGAACAAAATTAAGTACTTCAGGTGATTATTCTGATGGGGGTTATGTCAGTGGTGAAGGCTCTCTTCTGAATGTGAATGACAGTACGGTTGCAATCAGTGGCAACGGAGCAAATGGCCTGAAGGCGGATGGAAAATCAACGCTGAATGCCACAAACACCGCGATTGAAATTACTGGTGATGGAATAGGCACTTACGCGTCGGGAGAAGGGACGGTATTTAATCTGTCCGACAGCCAAATCGTAATGGGGCAGAATGCCGGAAACGCAGTGCTTGCCGTATATAGCGGAACGGCCAGTCTCGAAAATGTCGGGATTATCACTGATGCCAGTAATTCGGCACTGGCAGCGGGAATGGGCGGTACGTTAAATAGCAAAAATGTTTCCGTGCAGGCGCACAGCGGCGGTTACGGCATTGAAGTCCAGGACGGCAGCACATTTAAGGGTAATAACGTTACCATTGAAAAAAGCGGCACAGATTCTCAAGGGTTTAACGCGGCCATCAACGTGCTGAATTTATATTATCCGGATGCACATAATACGCTTTCCCTCAGCGATTCCGATATTAATGTATCCGGCGAAAACGCCACTGGCATTGTCTCCAAACGACAGACAACGCTGGCGGATATTAAACTGGCGAATACCGCCATCACCGCCACCGACGGCACCGCCGTCAACGTGCTGACCGGCACCGACATGCACATCGACGCCGACAACTCGCTGCTGAGCGGCGGCACGCTGCTGAAAACCGGCTACAGCACCACCGAAGGTTCAACCGCCGGCTCGGTAGTACTGAACGGCAGCAACCACTCGCTGTTCGAAGGTAACGTGGACATCGACCGCAGCCAGACGCAGGACAGCCAGATCAACCTGAGCGGCAGCTCGGCATGGACCGGCGCGTCATCCGGCCTGAATACGCTGACGCTGAATGACAACAGCCAGTGGAACATCATCGGCGACAGCAGCGTCGATACGCTGAGCGCCAGCAACAGCACGCTGAACTTCACCCATGACGGCGCCGGCTTCAGCACCCTGACGGTCAACGGCAACTACAGCGGCGACAACAGCACGCTGATAATGAACGCGGCGCTGGGCGACGACAACTCCGCCAGCGATAAGCTGCACATCCTCGGCGACAGCAGCGGCAGCACCGACGTGGTGGTCAACAACGCCGGCGGCAGCGGCGCGCAGACCATTCAGGGCATGCAGCTGATTCAGGTGGACGGCGCCAGCAACGGCGAGTTCCGCCAGAAAGGGCGTATCGTCGCCGGTGCCTATGACTACAGCCTGGTGAAGGGCGCGGATCAGCACGGCTGGTATCTGATGAGCGATAAAAACAGCAGCGACCCCGATCCGGTGGTGACGCCGGGCGAGGGCGAAGGCGGCCAGATCGTCGAGCCGCCGGTGGATCAGCACAACATGATCGTGCGTCCTGAAGCGGCCAGCTACAGCGCCAACCTCGCGGCGGCCAACACGCTGTTTACCACCAGCATGGATGACCGTCCGGCGGAAACCTTCTACACCGACGCCAGCGGCCAGCAGCAGAGCACGCGCCTGTGGCTGCACAACAGCGCCGGCCACAGCCGGGTGAAAGACAGCAGCGGCCAGCTGAAGTCAGACACCAACCGCTACGCCATCCAGCTGGGCGGCGACGTGGCGGGCGGCACGCTGACCGGCAGCGACAGCCTGCGCCTCGGCGCGATGGCCGGATATGGTAACGCGCAGAGCAAGTCGCGCTCGGCGGTGAGCGGCTATCAGTCGCGCGGCCAGGTGAACGGCTACAGCCTGGGCGTGTACGGCAGCTGGCTGCAGAACGCGGCAGAGCAGAGCGGCGCGTTTGTTGACAGCTCACTGAGCTACGGCTGGTTTAACAACAGCGTGAAGGGCGATGACATCGGCCAGCAGTCGTACAAGTCGAAAGGCATCAGCGCGTCGCTGGCCGGCGGCTACCGCGCAGAAGTGGCGACGCTGAGCGACAGCACCAGCCTGTGGCTGCGTCCGCAGGCGCAGCTGAACTGGCAGGGCGTGAAGGCGGACGACGTGAAGGAGCAGAACGGCAGCCGCGTGCAGGCCACCGGCCAGGACAACTTGCAGAGCCGCCTGGGTGTGCGCGCCTCGCTGCGCACGCTGCTCGACCCGCAGGCGCAGAGCGCCATCGAGCCGTACGCTGAGGCGAACTGGCTGCACAACAGCAGGGCGTTCGGCACCGCGCTGAACGGCGTGAACATCCAGCAGGCGGGCACGCGTAACGCCGCCGAGGTGAAGCTGGGCGTGGACGCGCGGCTGAACGCGAACGTCAATCTGTGGGGCGGCGTGGCGCAGCAGCTGGGCAACCACAGCTACAGCGACACCAGCGCGGTGGCGGGCGTGAAAGTCAGCTTCTGATAAGTGACATATAATAGAACCGGTGGGGCGTGTCGCCTCACCGGTTTTTTTGTATCTGCAATGCGGAGGTCAGGTGTCATCATCCGTGCAACCCGAGTCCGGCCAGCCGATCATCCTTTATGATGGACAATGCAAGCTGTGTAATGCCTGGGTGATTTTTCTGCTGCGCCACCGCTTGCCGCGCGATTATCACTTTGCGGCGATCCAGAGCGAACGCGGCAAACAGCTGCTGCAGCACGCTGGATTACCGCACGATAACATCCGCACCATCGTGTTACTTCGCGATGGGCAGCACTGGCTGCGCGCGCAGGCCATCTGTCGCATTATGCACTCGCTGCCCTGGCCGTGGCGCGCCTGCGGCGTTCTGCGTTATCTGCCGGACGGGCTCACTAACCTGATCTACAACCTGATTGCCCGCAATCGCTATCGCCTGTTTGGCCGTTATGACCAGGTGCACGCGATTGAAGCAGATTATCCGGGACGATTTCTGACCGACTAAAGACTGACGCGCCGGCCCTGCGCATCAATCACCACCTCACCATCCTCTTTAGTAAACGGACCGCGCTGCGCATCGGGCAGGATATCCAGCACCTGCTCAGAAGGACGGCACAGACGCGTTCCCAGTGGCGTCACCACAATCGGGCGGTTGATGAGAATCGGCTGCGCCAGCATGGCATCCAGCAGTTGCTCATCGCTCAGCGTTTCACGTGCGGACCCCAGCGCCTGCCAGGCGTCGGTGTTTTGGCGCACCAGGGCGCGCAGGCCAATCCCCATGGCGTCGATCAATTGCTGCAACGTTTCACGCGTGGGCGGCGTAACCAGATAAAGCACAATGGTGGGCTCGACGTCGCTGTTGCGAATCAATGCCAGCGTATTGCGCGAGGTACCGCAGTCCGGGTTGTGATAGATAGTAATGTTAGTCATTGTCAGTCTCTTAACGGTCAAAGGGAAAGGCGCAGCGCCAGCGCTGCCAGCGTCACGGCCAGCACCGGTAACGTCAGAGTGATGCCGACGCGAAAATAGTAGCCCCAGCTGATGCGGATATTTTTTTGCGCCAGCACGTGCAGCCACAGCAGCGTTGCCAGACTGCCAATCGGGGTGATTTTCGGGCCCAGATCGCAGCCGATAATGTTGGCGTAAATCATCGCCTCGCGCACCACGCCGTGCGCCGTGCTGGCATCAATCGCCAGGGCGCCCACCAGCACCGTCGGCATATTGTTCATGATGGAGGAGAGCAGGGCGCTGAAGAAGCCCGTGGCAAACGTTGCGCCCCACAGGCCGGTTGCAGAAAAACTATTCAGCAAGCCGGTAAGCCAGACGGTCAGCCCGGCGTTGCGCAAACCATACACCACCAGGTACATGCCGAGCGAAAACACCACAATCTGCCACGGCGCGCTGCGCAGCACTTTACGCGTATCAATCACCTGACCCCGCCGCGCCACCAGCCACAGCATCAGTGCGCCTGCGGCGGCCACGGCACTTACCGGTACGCCCAGCGGCTCAAGGGCAAAAAAGCCGACCAGCAACAAGAGCAGCACCAGCCATCCCGCGCGGAAAGTAGCGCGATCCCGAATTGCCGCCGCGGGCGACGTCAGCCGGGCGCGATCATAGCTGAGCGGTAGCTCTTTGCGGAAAAACAGATGCAGCATCAGCAATGTCGCCAGCACCGCCGCCAGCGTGACCGGCACCATCACGGCGGCGTAATCGCCAAAGCCGAGCCGGAAATAGTCGGCCGAGACGATGTTAACCAGATTGGACACTACCAGCGGCAGGCTGGCGGTATCGGCGATAAACCCGGCCGCCATGACAAACGCCAGCGTGGCCCCCCGGCTGAAACCCAGCGCCAGCAGCATCGCGATCACGATAGGCGTCAGAATCAGCGCGGCTCCGTCATTGGCAAACAGCGCGGCGACTGCGGCACCCAGCAGGATAATAAAGGAGAACAATTTTTTACCGCTGCCACCGCCCCAGCGCGCCACGTGCAGTGCCGCCCAGGCAAAAAAGCCGGCCTCATCAAGCAGCAGGCTGATGATGATCACCGCGATAAAGGTGGCGGTAGCGTTCCAGACAATCTGCCACACCGCCGGGATATCGCCGGGATGCACCACGCCCGTCAGCAGCGCCAGAAGCGCGCCGGCGCTGGCGCTCCAGCCAATGCCCAGCCCGCGCGGTTGCCAGATCACCAGCAGTAAAGTAATGGCGAAAATAGTCCCTGCCAATAGCATGTTTCCTCCGGAAAGTCAGGTTGTGTTCGTTTCATATATGGTAAATCGAATATGTATGGGTAAAATTTTTTACAGACACACCGCCCGGCCATCGGTGGTCAGCTGGTCGCGCTGCACCGGCAGCAGCAGGGCATGGATCGCATCGCGCTGACATTGCCATGCCTGTTCGATCACCGTCGCCGCCCACACCGGCATATGCGGCGAAAGGCGATAGTAGATCCACTTGCCGTCACGACGATCGCTCAGCAAACCGCTAGTACGTAGCAGTGCCAGATGGCGGGAAATCTTCGGCTGCGGCAGTTGCAGGATGGCAGACAGCTCGCACACGCACAGCTCCTGACGTTCTTTCAGCAGCAGCACCAGCGTCAGACGCGTCTCATCGGAAAGGTTTTTAAACAGCTGCAGTGGCGTTAGCGGCGACATAATACCTCCTGGATGGAAAGCCGACAGTGTCCTGCGGCGACGTGATGAAGTCAACTACATATGCGAAAAAAGAGATGTGTTAATTCTGTGATGCGCCAGCCTCACGGTGGGCGGCTTGAAGCCGGTCACAAATCTGTATTGTAGTGCCCGCGGGCCTGAGCGGAGTAAAAATGGGGCTGGCTTTGTTAACTCATTGTTAATATTGGGGGCGGCCCGTTGCCGGCAGCGATTGATGCGTCAGACGCATCAAGCCATGCGTTTATTGCGCTTATTAACCTTAACGTTCTGATCCAGTCTTCCGAAGCAGGCGCGATTGATAACAGCGCCAGGGACAAACTGGAGATACTTATGCATTCCTCTGCCTTACCGATGACCACCCGAGCCCGGGTTGGCGCTATTTTCCGCGTCACCTCCGGCAACTTCCTCGAACAGTTTGATTTCTTTCTGTTCGGTTTCTATGCCACCTAT
Source organism: Pantoea sp. VS1 (assembly GCF_002207995.1). Lineage (NCBI taxonomy): Bacteria > Pseudomonadati > Pseudomonadota > Gammaproteobacteria > Enterobacterales > Erwiniaceae > Pantoea > Pantoea sp. VS1. The sequence continues at coordinate 66,267 of NZ_NHZE01000046.1, read as the reverse complement.
ATCGCGCACGCCTTTTTCCCCGCCAGCAGCGAATTCGCGTCGCTGATGATGACCTTTGCGGTGTTCGGTGCCGGCTTCCTGATGCGGCCGATTGGCGCGATTGTGCTGGGCGCTTATATCGATAAGGTTGGCCGGCGCAAAGGGCTGATCGTCACGCTGTCGATCATGGCGGCGGGCACCTTCCTGATCGTGCTGATTCCGTCGTACCAGTCGATTGGCCTGTGGGCGCCGCTGCTGGTGCTGATTGGTCGTTTGCTGCAGGGCTTCTCGGCCGGGGCAGAACTGGGTGGCGTGTCGGTTTATCTGGCAGAGATTGCCACGCCGGGGCGCAAAGGTTTCTACACCAGCTGGCAATCCGGCAGTCAGCAGGTTGCCATTATGGTCGCTGCCGCAATGGGCTTCGCGCTCAATGCCGCGCTGGAGCAGAGCGCCATCAGCGCCTGGGGCTGGCGTATTCCGTTCCTGTTTGGCTGCCTGATCGTGCCGTTTATCTTTATTCTGCGCCGCCGTCTGGAGGAGACGCAGGAGTTCAGCGCGCGCCGTCATCATCTGGATATGCGTCAGGTATTTAGCACGTTGTTGCAGAACTGGCCGGTGGTGATTGCCGGGATGCTGATGGTGGCGATGACCACCACCGCGTTCTACCTCATTACCGTCTATGCCCCTACCTTCGGCAAAAAAGTGCTGATGCTGAGCGCCTCGGACAGCCTGCTGGTGACGCTGCTGGTGGCGATCTCCAACTTTATCTGGCTGCCAATTGGCGGTGCGCTGTCGGACCGCTTTGGGCGTAAACCGGTGCTGCTGGCGATGACGCTGCTGGCGCTGGCGACCGCCTATCCGGCACTGACGCTGCTGGCGCAGACGCCGACCTTCAGCATGATGCTGAGCGTGCTGCTGTGGCTGTCGTTTATTTACGGCCTGTATAACGGTGCGATGATCCCGGCGCTGACTGAAGTGATGCCGGCAGAAGTGCGCGTCGCCGGTTTCTCGCTGGCCTACAGCCTGGCAACCGCGCTGTTTGGCGGCTTCACGCCGGTAGTCTCTACCGCGCTGATCGAATACACCGGCGACAAAGCGTCACCGGGTTACTGGATGAGCTTCGCGGCGATTTGCGCGCTGCTGGCGACGCTGTACCTGTATCGCCGCCGCGCGCTGACGTTGCAAACCGCGCGTTAAGCGTGCTGAGACTGTTCGATAATCAGCTTTTCCAGCTCCGCAGCGACGTAAGATTGCATACGTCCGCTGCGGCGAATTAGTCCCACCGAACGGGTGACCTGCGGATCGGTCAGCGCCAGCTGGCGCAGCAGCGGATGCCCGTTCGCCGGCATCGACATCGCGGGCACGGCAGCAATGCCGATGCCCGCTTCTACCATCCCCAGCAGCGTCGTGACATGGCGCGTTTCGCAGATACTTTGCCGGGCGGGCGTAAGATGCGCCAGCGCACTGTCCAGCAGATTGCGGTTACCGGACACCTTATCCAGCGCCACATAATCCTGCGCAAAATACTCCTGCCAGCTGAGCTGCTGGCGCGTCGCCAGCGGATGATCGTGGCGACAGGCGGCGACGTAAACATCTTCCACCAGCGGCGTGAAGGTAAGCTCCGGCGGTAAATTGCGCGCAAAACAGATACCGAAATCGGCCTGTCCGCTGCTCACCGCATCCATCACGTTGCCGACGCTGCTATCAATCAGCTTGATGCGCACGCGCGGGTAACGCGCCTGAAAGCGGCGGATCACCTCCGGCATAAAATAGTACGCGCCCGAGGGCACGGTAGCGACGGTGATCAGGCCGGTGCGATCCTGGCTGGCGCGCTCGACGTCGGCCAGCATTGATTCGACATTATCCAGCAGCTGCTCCGAGCGCTGAGCAAAGTTCTGGCCATACAGCGTTAGCGTGACGCGCCGCGTAGTGCGGTCAAACAGCCGGGTGCCGAGCGCCGCTTCCAGCTTCTCAATTCTGCGGCTGAGCGCTGACTGCGACAGGCAGATTGACTCCGCCGCCAGACGAAAGTTGCCGTACTCCACCAGCGCGCGGAAGGCGTAGAGATCGTTGAGGTCAAAATTGACGGGCATAACCGCGACTATCCTGCGTAATAACGCCAGCACACTGCGCCGCTGACGTTAAAAAGTTGTTATAGCCGACGAGTGTAACAGGCTGCTGGACGTTTCCGGCGCCGCAGAGGGAAAAAATCCGTTTTTAGCGCATCAGCGGCACTCAGCGCATCCAGTCAGCGATGAGCTGCCCGTAAATCTGCTCTGCCTCGCTCAGACGGCTCACCAGGCAGTATTCATCAGTCTGGTGCGCCTGCGTCGGCTCACCGGGACCGAGAATGATGCAGGGCGGATCGCCGAGCGCCGGCAGCAGCAGCGAGGCATCGGTAAAATAGGGCACGATGCGCGCTTCCGCAGGTTGCTGCGTCACGGCTTCGCAGGCACGGTACACCGACTGAATCCACTGGTGCCGCTCAGGGCTTAGCACCGCCGGCAGATCGACCAGCGTGCTGATGTGCACGCTGTCACCGAGAAAGGTCGCCAGCTGCTGGCGAATCACCGCGTGTTGCAGGTTGGGCGCGCTGCGGATATCCACATCAAACGCGGCGCGGTCCGGCACCGAGTTGATGTTGAGGCCGCCCTCAATGCGGCCGACGTTCAGCGTCGGCTGTTTCATTAGCGGATGTGGCGCGCCCGGTGAAAAGTGACGAATTTTACCCAGCGCATCAGCCGCCAGGTAGATGGCGTTGATACCCAGCTCCGGCATGGCTCCGTGCGCGGTTTTGCCACGCGTTTCGCAGCGCAGCCACAGCGCGCCTTTGTGGCCGATCACCGGCTGGTTGGCGGTCGGCTCGCCCACGATCAGCGCGCCGACTTCAGGCAACTGCCCGGCCGCGATCAGCGCCTGGGCACCGTGGCAGCCGGTCTCTTCACCGCCGGTCAGCAGCAGCACCACGCCGCACCCGGCGGCAATCGCCGCTTTGTGCTGCACGCAGGCCAGCACAAACGCCGCTACCGCCGCTTTCATATCGCTGGCACCGCGGCCGTACAGCCGGTCGCCATCAATGTCGTGACCAAACGGATCAAACTGCCACGGCTGATTGCCCAGCGGCACGGTGTCCAGATGGCCGGTAAAGGCCAGCGGTTTGCCCGGCATCTGGCCCGGCAGGAGGGCGATCAGGTTGGCGCGCTGCTCACCAAACCCCGTCAGTTCTACCACGAAGCCCTGCTCCTGCAGCCACGCGGCGAGGAATTGCACACAGGCGAGCTCATGGCCCGGTGGATTGATGGTGTCAAAGCTCAGCAACTGCTGTGCCAGAGGCAGTGATCGCGCTGGCATCAGTCACGCTCCGTCAGCCAGTCGAGACAGTTGACCCACAGCTGGCGATAGCCCGGCCAGCGGCTGAACTCTTCCGGCAGCCAGTGGGCTGACATGTCACTGGTCCACACCAGCGAGCGGCCTTGCTGATATTCGCGCACCGCCAGCAGCGGATGGCCGGTGCCCGCCACGGTGGCCAGCAGCGTGCCTTCCGGCTGCATCTCCACTTCGTTGTAACCGAGCAGCCACGGCCAGTCGCCGGGAAGATCGGCAACTACTTTATGTGACGTTGTCACCTCGGCGTAACTGCCTTCCGGCGTTTCGATACGGTCGTCCCAGGCCAGACAGCGCACCGGCAGCACTTTCTCCACCAGCGTATTGCGATAGCGTGCGCCGCCGTTAATCCCCTGAAAACTGTAATAGCCGCCTACCATCATTAATGCGCCACCCGCGGCAACATAGTCGTGAATCAGCGCCAGGCGATTGGGCGTGCGCCGGCTTTTCAGCCAGGTGTCCGGATGCAGCAGCAGGGTATTGGCACCGATATCGGACAGAATAATCACGTCCCAGCGCTGCAAATCCTTCAGCGTCTGCGGAAAATCAGTGGCGGCGGCGTGAGCCGGCATATGCGTGACGGCATAGGTGCTATCCTGCAGCGCAGCGAGAAAATCCGCCGCACCGCTGTGCCAGGTGGCGGTAGCAAACTGATCAAAGCCTTTTACGTGCATTGCGGTACTGGTCCAGGATTCACCGACCAGCAAGACGTTCTTTTGCATGCCAACTTCTCCGTTTATCCGCCAAACACCCGTTGCGGATTAGTGATCATCAGGGTTTCGAGTTGTTCGCCGCTGACGCCATGACGTTTCAGGCGCGGCACAAAATGTTTGAGGATGTAGCCATAGCCGTGACCGCCGTAGCGCGTCAGCATGGTTTTCAGGAACACGTCCTGCGACAGCAAAATCTGCGGCAGATAACCGTCGTCGATCAGTGCGCAAATGGCGCGCGCATTCTCCTCATCGGACGGAGACTGCGCCGATTCATCGGCGTAGTAGTAGCTCATGCCGATCATGTCGTATTCGAGGAACACGCCGCGATCTGCCAGCTCGCGCTGGTAGGTTTTGTCGGCAAAGCTGGGGTTCATGTGACACAGCACGGTGTGGCGCAGATCGGCACCTTCCTGCGCCAGAATATCCAGCACCTTATGGCCGAGCCGCTCCCAGCCCGGCAGATGCACCTGAATCGGTACGCCGGTGGCCGCGCTGGCGCGTCCGGCGGCACGCAGCGATTTCTCTTCATCAGGCGTGAAGCGGCTGGAGATGCCGATTTCACCGATCAGCCCGGCCAGGACCTCCGGCTTCTCCGGCAGTCCGCCGAGGTCATAAATCAGCTTGTCGGTCAGCTGTTCCACGCTGATGGTTTTTACCCACTCCGGATGCGACGGCTCCAGATACAGGCCGGTGCCCATCACAATATTCAGGCCGGTGAGACGGGCGATGCGCTGCAGCGCTTGACCATCGCGGCCGATGCCGATATTGGTCGGATCGATCACCGTTTCGCCGCCCAGCGCGCGGTATTTCATCAGCTCGTCAATTGCGGTGTCGACGTCAAACAGCTGGCAGTTGTCGCGACTCATCAGCGGGTTGAGCGACAGCTCGCCGAGGTTCTCGATGCGCACCGGCATTTCAGCAATGTGACGGTCGCTACAGCAGCAGGGCGGCACCCATTTACCGGAGGCATCCAGTAAAATGTGCTCGTGCATCAGCGTGACGCCCATCTCCGCCACCGGCAGCGGACCGAGTACCGTCATCACCTGACCGCTGCTGACGCCGAGCGGCAACGGATCCGCATGGCGAAAAATTGATCCTTTCATGGGCTATCCTTTGGCGGGCGCGCGGCTCGGGTTGAGAATGCGGGTGTTAAGCCAGATGGCGAGCAGAATGATGGTGCCGGTGGCGATCTGGGTATAAAACGGCGAGATATGCGATAAAATCAGGCCATTCTGGATAATGGCAATCGACAGCGCGCCGAGCAGCGTACCGATCACGGTTCCAAAGCCGCCAAACAGGCTGGTGCTGCCCAGCACCACCGCCGCAATCACCTGCAGTTCAAAACCTTCGCCCTGGTTAGAGGAGCCGCTGCCGAGGCGCGCGGTGATGATCATGCCAGCCAGCGCCGCCGCCATGCCGCTGAGAATGTACACTTTCATGGTCACCGCTTTAGTATTGATACCGCTGCGGCGTGCACCTTCCGCGTTGGCACCGATAGCGGTGACGTAGCGGCCAAAACGCAGGTGATTAAGCACAATGTGACCGGCCAGCAGCACCACGATGCCGATCAGTGCCGGCATGGGAATCCCCAGCACCCAGGCGCGACCCATAAAGGTGAACAGGCTGTCAGCCGGCACCGGGATCGAATAGCCCTGCGTCACCAGCAGCGCGATGCCGCGCACCACTGCCAGCGTGGCCAGCGTGACGATAAATGCCGGTATCCCTTCCCAGGCGATAAAGAAGCCGTTGATGGCGCCCACCAGCGCACCGAGCAGCAGTCCGCCCAGCAGCACTACCGGCCACGGCAAGCCCCAGTTATTGAGCGCAATGGCCGACAGCGCGCCCACCAGCGCCAGCGTCGAGCCGACCGATAAATCGATGCCGCCGGTAGTAATCACCAGCGTCATCGCGGTGGCGACGATCAGAAGCGGCGCGCTTTGCCGGATGATATTCAGCCAGTTGGTACTGGTAAGAAAGTTGCTGGTGATCAGCGAAAACACCACGCAGCAAAAGACAAAAAACAGCGCGATGCTCACCACACCCGAATGGTTATGCAACAAGCGGCGCGGCAGAGAGTGCTGGATCATGCGTGAACTGCCTAAATTCATGATGCTCATCCTGTTACCTCAGTGTGCTGCCGCGGACTGCGCGGTAAATTTCTCACCCACGATCAGGTTGACGATATCGCTCAGGCTGGTGTCCGCCACGCGGCGATCGGCGACGTTAGTGCCCTCGTACATCACCATGATGCGATCGCACACCAGGAACAGATCCTGCAGCCGATGGGTGATGAGGATCACGCTGACGCCGCGCGCCGACACGCGGCGAATCAGTTCCAGCACCGCTTCGACTTCCGCTACCGCCAGCGCGGCAGTGGGTTCATCCATAATCAGCACTTTGGGATCGAACGCGGCGGCACGGGCGATTGCAATCGCCTGGCGCTGCCCGCCGGAGAGGTTACGCACCAGCAGACGGGTATCGGGAATCGAGATGCCCAGACCTTTCAGCATCTCACGCGCCTGCGCATGCATTGTGACCTGATCGAGAAACGGCACGCCGAGGATGCGTCTGGTCGGTTCGCGGCCCATGAACAGGTTACCGGCCACGTCGACCGTGTCGCACAGCGACAGATCCTGATACACCATTTCGATATGGCAACGGCGCGAATCCGCCGGATTGCTGAAGTGCTGCTGTTCACCATCAATGCGGATCGCGCCGCTGGTAGGGATCACCGCGCCGGACAGCACTTTGGTCAGCGTCGATTTGCCGGCGCCGTTGTCGCCCACCAGACCGAGCACTTCCCCGGGGGCCAGTTGCAGATTGACGCCGCGCAGAGAACGAATTGAGCCGTAGGTTTTGGTGATGTTAATCATCTCCACCCGGGCCGGAAGAGCTTGTAATTGCTGCATTGGATCACTCCCATCAACGCCTGTGGGAAATGTTTAGCCGGTCGCGAAAAAGAGGCTATCTGACACGATTTACAATCTAGTAAACCGGTTTACCTGTCAGATAAACCCTTAATTCACAGCAACAGGGTAAACGCTACAATGATATTTACTCGCCAGGTATGACATTGCAGCATCCATGCCAGCCTGCATAACAGGCACTACACTCGCAGCTAACTTGTTGTAATACATCGTATGTTATGTAATCAGCAAGTAAACCGGTTTACTCACTATACTGCTAACGGAAAAAATCGCTCACTTTTTGCGCCATGATTGTGCAGTTTTGCCTCATTTTGGGACATCGCTAACAAATCCCACCGAATCGCGACCAATCCATTCAACCGGTAAACGTGTTTCCATCGGGATGCTGCTGTCGTTGTTGAGCAGGCGCAGCATGATGCTCACCGCCGTGTGGCCCAGCTGGCGCGCTGGCTGGCGGATGGTGGAGATGCGCGGCTGGGTCAGATCGCTGTAGTTGGCGTCATCGAAGCCGACCAGCGATAGCGCCGCCGGTGCCTGCAGGCCGATGGCGCGCAGACCGTCGAGCAGTCCCAGCACCAGATAGTCACTGGCGGCGAACACGGCGCTAGGGCGCGGCGTGCAGCGGAACAGGTGCTGCAACGCCTGCTGACCAAATTCGCGTTCGTAGTTACCATACATCACCCATTGCGGCGGTACGGTTAAACCGGCCTGCTGCATCGCGGTGCAAAAGCCAAGATAGCGTTCGCGCACGCTCATCAGCTGCTCCGGGCCGCCGATAAACGCAATTTGCGTGTGCCCGGCGGCGATTAGCTGCTCAGTGGCCATGCGGCCACCCTGCACGTTATCCGCAAAGACCTTCGGCACGTTACTGCCGGGAATGTCTTCATCCAGCAGCACCACATGGCGCTGGCGCTGGATCTCGTCGCGCAGCAGGCCGTTGTCCGGCCGGTTGGTGGTGAACAGCAGGCCATCCACCTGGCGCGTATCCAGCCAGCGGATAAACTGCGCCTCTTTGTCCGGGTTGTTGCGCGTGATGCACAGCACCAGACTGTAACCGTGTGCCGACGCCGCTTCTTCGGCGGCATCCGCCAGTTCGGCAAAAAACGGGTTAGTGATATCCGGCAGCACCAGGCCCAGGGTTTCGCTGCCGCCTTTGCTTAAACGCCGCGCAAGAGAATTACCGCGATAGTCCAGCGTGCGGATCGCGCTTTCAATGCGGTCAACGGTGTCCTGCGGCAGCACAATGCTGTGATTCAGATAGCGTGACACCGTGGCTTTTGACAGGCCAGCCAGCTTTGCCACGTCAGATAACAACACGCGTTTTGTACTCATCCATTTCGCCATGTTTGCCGGGGTGGCTTATCTGTAACACAGTTAAGCGCGACTAATACAGCGCTTTCCCGATTGCGTCGCTGGAGAAATAAACACTTGACAAAAAAATTCGTCGGGCGAATTGTATAAAGCGTTTACCGCAGTACCGGGATTAACTTCCCAACCCGACATTGTTTTTTTCACGCCGCACTCCCAGTGGATGGGATGCCGAAAAAGACGACGCCGGCGGCATCAAAACACGGCATTATCGCCGTGCTCAGAATCATTGAACTGATATTTACCTGCCAAAATAAACGCTCAGCGGTACATCGCTGAGAAGCGCTGGTTATTATTATTCCCGACGAGGAACTCAATGATGTCATCTTTCAGCGGAAAACTGCGTTCACTGTTCATTGCGAGTAGTTTACTCGCCGCAGGTTCATTATGCGTTCAGGCTCACGCCGCACCCACTTATGCGTTAGTCCAGATTAATCAGCAGGCGCTGTTTTTCAATCTGATGAATCAGGGCGCGCAGGAAGCAGCCAAAGCCAGCGGTAAACAGCTGGTGATTTATAACGCCAACGATAATCCCGTGGCGCAAAACGATGCGATTGAAAACTATATTCAGCAGGGAGTGAAAGGCATTCTGGTGGATGCAATCGATGTCAACGGTATTATGCCAGCGATAAAAGAAGCCGCAGCGGCGAATATTCCGGTGATTGCGATTGATGCCGTATTGCCTGCCGGTCCGCAGGCAGCGCAGGTGGGCGTAGATAACCTCGAAGGTGGAAAAATCCTCGGTAAATACTTTGTCGATTATGTTGCGAAAGAGATGGGCGGCAAAGCGCGACTGGGAATTGTCGGCGCGCTCAATTCTGCCATCCAAAACCAGCGCCAGAAAGGCTTTGAAGAGACGATTAAAAGCAACAGCCAGATAACGGTCGCCGATGTGGTCGATGGCCAGAATATTCAGGACAACGCCATGACCGCTGCCGAAAACCTGATTACCGGCAACCCGGATCTCACCGCGATCTATGCCACCGGCGAGCCGGCGCTGCTGGGTGCCATTGCCGCAGTAGAAAACCAGGGGCGGCAGAAGGACATCAAAGTATTCGGCTGGGATCTGACGGCAAAAGCCATCAGCGGCATTGACGGTGGCTACGTTACCGCCGTGCTGCAGCAGGATCCGAAGAAAATGGGTGAAGAAGCGCTGAAAGCGCTGAATAGCCTGACGGCCGGCAAAACCGTGAGCAAAACCATTCTGGTTCCGGCCACGGTGGTGACCAAAGCCAACGTCGATAGCTACCGTTCGCTGTTTAAGTAACCGCCAGGCGCAGACGCGAACGTCTGCGCCCGAGCTTAGCGCTGCGCCAGAATACGTTGTAATTCATCAGCATCGGGAAACGCGTTCAGCGTGCCGGTGCGACTGACGGTGATCGCCGCCGCCGCGCTGGCATGCTGCAGCGCCAGCAGGTCGGGCGCGACGCCGCGCAGCAGAGCAGACGCCAGCAGCACGGCGAGGAAGGTGTCACCGGCGCCGGTGGTATCGACGGCCGCGACGTTGATCGCCGGGCAGAATACGCGCTGATTGCCGCGTATCAGCAGCGCACCGGCAGCACCCTGGGTAATCACCAGCGTGTTAACGCCGGCGGGTTGCAGCAGATCGGCTTCCGGTTGATTGACCACCGCGATGTCAATCAGTGGCCAGAGATCGGCGAAGTCCGGATTGACCGGTGAAGGATTAAATACCGTGGTTAAGCCGTGCGCTTTTGCCCAGCTAAATAACCGGCGGGTTTTATCCGCAGAAAAATTGCCCTGCTGCAGCAGAATATCGCCGGCAGCGGCATCGGCTAAGTAAGCCAGGATAATATCGGCTGCCAGCGCGTCGGCCGCGGCGGTGGTAGTAATAATGGCATTATCGCCATCGCTGCTATTAAAAATAATTGAGGTGTCACTGTGAGCAGACAAAAACTGAGGCGGCAGTAGGGTTAATTTCTCGTGCCGGATGCGTTCGCGGATCCACTGGCCGTTAATATCATCGCCGGTGGCGCTAATTAAGCGCGTATCGATGCCGCAACGCGAAAGTATGATTGCCTGATTGGCGCCTTTGCCACCGATATCCTGCGCAATTTTTTTGCCATGAATTGAGGCGCCTTTTTCAGGGAGTTGATCGATGGACCAGGTTTCATCCACCACAATATTGCCTGCAACATAGACACGCATAGTTTTCTCGTTAATAAGGTGAAAGAGATGGCTTCTATATCAGCAGAAAAAAGTAACGCGATACAAGATATTTTTTCACGCAGTAAAGCGGTGATTGGTGTTATTCACTGTGATGCTTTTCCCGGCTCGCCGAAATATCGCGGCAAGCCGGTGAGTGAAATTATCGATTGTGCCCTGCGCGACGCGGATAATTATCTGGCCGGCGGCGTGCACGGTTTAATCGTTGAGAATCATGGCGATATTCCCTTTGCCAAGCCCGACGATATTGGTCCGGAAACAGCGGCATTTATGGCGGTGATCACCGATAAAATTCGCGAGCGTTTTGCTGCACCGCTGGGTATTAACGTGCTGGCCAATGCGGCAATCCCGGCGATTGCCACGGCATTAGCCGGCGGGGCGGATTTTGTGCGCGTTAACCAGTGGGCCAATGCCTATATCGCCAATGAAGGTTTTATCGAAGGGGCAGCCGCTAAAGCGCTGCGCTATCGCAATCAGCTGCGGGCCGATCACATCCGCGTATTTGCCGATAGCCATGTTAAACACGGCAGCCACGCGATTGTCGCCGACCGCTCGATTCAGGAGCTGACGCGTGACGTTGACTTCTTCGAAGCCGATGCGGTGATCGCCACCGGCCAGCGCACCGGCGACAGCGCCACGCTGAGTGAGATCGACGAAATCCGCGCCGCAACTGCCTTGCCGCTGCTGGTGGGCTCAGGCGTGACGCCGGACAACGTCTGTCAGATCCTTGGCCGCACGCAGGGGGTGATTGTCGCCAGCACGCTGAAAGTTGATGGCGTGTGGTGGAACCCGGTAGAACTGGCGCGCGTGAAGCACTTCATGGCGGTGGCGCAGGCTGCGCTGGAGGAGGCGTGATGGAAAGCTTCAGCGATCGGCTGCTGACGCAGCATCAGGCGCTATGGCAGGCGATGCAGCAGCACCGCTTTGTCGTCGACATTGAGCACGATCGGCTGCCGGACAGCGTGTTTAATCGTTATCTGGTGTTTGAGGGTAACTTCGTCGCCACCGCCATCGCTATTTTTGCGCTGGCGGTGAGCAAGGCGCCCGGCATTCGTCAGCAGCGCTGGCTGATTGGCGTGCTCAATGCGCTGGTGGATACGCAAATCGCCTGGTTTGAGGCGGTGCTGGCGCGGCGCGGCATTCAGTCAGCGGATTATCCGGACGATCTGCCCGGTGTCAGCGCATTCCGCGATGGCATGCTGAAAGTCGCGCAGCAGGGCAGCTATGCGGAAATCATCACCCTGATGTTCGGTGCCGAGTGGATGTATTACCACTGGTGCCTGCGCGTCAGCGCGCAATCGCAGCAGGACGCTGACATGCGCCGCTGGGTAGAGATGCATGCCGAAGACGAGTTCCATCAGCAGGCGCAGTGGCTGAAAACCGAACTGGACCAGTGCGCACTGACGCTCAGCGCGGCGCAACAGGCGCAGCTGTCGCAACTTTACGCCCGCGTACTGCAGTGGGAGATCGATTTCCACAGCGCGGCTTACCCGGAGAGCGCCCATGACTAGCTGTTTCATCGAAGCGCGCAACATTGGCAAACGCTTCGGCGCGTTAACGGCGCTTAGCCAGGTCAATCTGTCGATCCATCGTGGTGAAGTGCTGGCTCTGCTGGGTGACAACGGCGCGGGCAAATCGACCTTTACCAAAGTGTTATCCGGCGCGTACAGCGCCAGCGACGGCGAGCTGTGGGTAGACGGCAGGGCGGTGAAATTCACCTCGCCGCGCCAGGCCGCCGAGCACGGTATTGCCACCATCTATCAGGAGCTGGCGCTGGCAGAGAATCTGTCGATTGCCGAGAACGTGTTTCTTGGCCGCGAGCTGAAGCGCCGCGTGCTCGGCATTCCTTTTCTGCGCCGCCGCGCGATGCGCGAAACGGTGGATCGACTGCTGACCGAACTCGATGCGCACATTTCCGATGCCGAAGCGGCGGTCGGCAGTCTGTCCGGCGGTCAGCGCCAGGCGGTGGCGATCTGCCGCGCACTCAATCTCAACGCGCAGCTGGTGATCATGGATGAACCCACCGCCGCGCTGGCGGTCGCGGAGACGCAGAAAGTCCTGCAGCTGACGCGCCGCCTGGCGGAACGCGGCTGCGCCGTGGTGCTGATCAGCCACAACATCAGCGATGTGTTTGCCGTGGCCGATCGCATGGTGGTGTTTCGTCGCGGCCGCAAAATCGCCGAGCGCCGTCACGCGGACACCACGCCAGACGAAATCGTTGCACTCATTACCGGTGCGCATCCTGATGCGCGCATTTTCGAAAACACCTAAGCACTCACACCAGGGGAAATCATCATGCATCGCATTGCTACTGCTGTTTGTTCGCTGTCGTTGCTGGTATCGGGTTACGCCTTCGCGGCACAAAAGGTGGCCTTCGTGCCGCAAATCATCGGTATTCCCTATTTTCAGGCGATGGAGGCGGGCGGCAAGCGCGCCGCGCACGATCTCGGCGTGGAGTTTGTCTATAGCGGTCCGGTAGATACCAACCCGATGGATCAGCTGCAGATCGTGCAGAACCTGATTGCGCAGAAGGTCAATGCGATTGGTATCAGCGTGCTGGATGCCTCCAGTATTGCGCCGGTGATGGCGCAGGCGCAGGCGAGTAATGTGCATCTGTTCACCAGCGACAGCGATGCGCCCGACAGCGGGCGGCCGGTCTATGTGGCGCAGGCCACCGATGAGGGCCTGGGCGATACGGTGATCGATGAGATGGTCAAACGCGTCGGCGAGCGCGGCAAAATTGGCATCGTCTCCGGCGAAGCCACCGCGTCCAACCTCAACAGCTGGATTGGCTTTATGCAGCAGCGGGTGAAAAGCAAATACCCGCACATTACGCTGCTCAAACCCCAGTACGCCGGCGGCTCCGCCAGCCGCGCGGCGCAAATCACCACCGATTTGATGTCCGCTAACCCCGATCTGAAAGGGGTGATTGCCATGGCCTCCACGACCTGTCCGGGCGTGGCGCAGGCCATCGAAACCGCTGGCAAAAACGGCAAGGTGATCGGCAGCGGTTTCTGCAGCCCGAATACCGCGCGCGCCTACCTGAAAAGCGGGGCGTTTGGCTACACCGTGCTGTGGGACCCGGAAAAGCTTGGCTATCTGACGGTGTGGGCGGGCAAACAGCTGATCGACGGGAAAGCGTTTGCTGCCGAAAATCACGTTCCCGGCTTCGCTCAACCGGTGACCTTTGACAGCAAAACCGGTGTGCTGCTGCTCGGCAAGCCGGCGGTGTTCACCAAAGATAACGTCGACCAGTTCAAATTCTGACGAGGCCTGTGATGCATATGACTTCGCGGGAAATCGTCCTGCTGGCGATCGCCGTGCTGGCTGGCGCCTGCTTTACGTGGTTTTCACCGTGGTTTGCCACCGCTGACAACCTGCTGACCATTCTGCGCAACAGCAGCGAACTGCTATTGATCGCGCTGGGTATGACGCTGGTGATCGCCATGGGCGGCGTCGATGTGTCGGTGGGCGTAGTGATGGGCGTGGCCGCGTGGGGCGTCGGACAACTGCTGATGCTGCAATCCCCACTGCTGGCGGCGCTGGCCGGACCGCTTATTGGCCTGCTGGCAGGGCTGATCACCGCGCTGGTGGTGGTGATTGGCCGCATTCCGGCAATTGTTGGCACGCTGGGGCTGTTCGGCGTCTGGCGCACGGCGCTGTTTGTGCTGCTGGGCGGGCAGTGGCTTTCCGGTCTGCCGGGCGATCTGACGCATGCGCTGATGCGGCCGCTGCTGGGATTGCCGCTGATGGCCTGGCTGATTATCGCGGCCTGGGCGCTGGTATGGCTGGCGCTGCGCCATACGCCGTACGGGTTATGGCTGCTAGCCGCCGGTAACTCCGAAGAAAAAGCGCGGCTGGCGGGCATTCCGGTAACTCAGGTGCGTGTCGTGACCTTTGCCCTCAGCGGCGTGCTGTGCGGCCTGGCCGCCACCTGCTACATCGCCACCTATCGTAACGTGGAGATGACCGTCGGCGGCACGCTGGCACTGGAGGCGATTGCCGCGGTGGTGCTGGGCGGCACACGCATTACCGGCGGCTCCTGCAGTCTGCTCGGCACGCTGCTCGGCGTGCTGCTGTTGCGCATTCTGCAAAATGGCCTGCTGCTGATTGGCGTGCCCTCGCTGTGGCAAACCGTGGTCACCGGGGCGGTGCTGTTGCTGGTGCTGAGCAGTGAAGCAGCCAGTGGGCGGCTGTTATCGCTAAGGAGGCTGGCATGAAACTGTGGCGCAAAGCCCCCGACCTGACGCTGCTGCTGGCGCTGTGGCTGTTGCTGCTGGGCGCCATCGCGATTGTGCTGCCGCAGATGCTGGCGGCATGGTCGCTGACCTCCATCCTGCAGTTTGCCACGCTGCTGTCGCTGGTGGCGCTCGGGCAGTCGCTGGTGGTGATGACAGGCGGCGGCGGCATTGATTTGTCGGTTGGCGGTAACGTTTCGCTCTCGGCGGTCATCGGCATGCTGGCACTCAATCAGGGCATTGCGCCCGGCTGGCTGCCGCTGATTTGCCTGCTGAGCGGCAGCCTGGCCGGCGCGCTGAACGGCCTGCTGGTGGCGCGCTTACGCCTCTGGCCGCTGATCGTTACGCTGGGCAGTTTTTATCTGTTTTCCGGCCTGGCGCTCGCATTAACCGGTGGCGCGGCGCTGGCCGGCGTGCCGCCGCTGCTGACGCAGTGGGGCCGGGCGGCCATGCTGTCCGTTCCGTTGCCTTTCTTAACCTGTGTCATCCCGGCGTTTCTGCTGGCGTGGCTGATCCTCAGCAATAGCGCGTGGGGCAAATGGATCTACGCCTGCGGCTTCAACGAGCACGCCACGCGGCTGGTGGGCATTCCGGTCGATCGCCTGCGGCTGTTGGTTTACTGCCTGAGCGGCGCGCTGGCGGGCTGCGCCGGCTTTATTTCGCTGTGCTGGCTCGGCAGCGCCCGCCCGGAAATCGGCGTCAATCTTGAGCTGGAATCGCTGACTGCCGCGCTGCTGGGTGGCGTGGCGATCTTTGGCGGGCGCGGCAGTGTCATCGGCGTTCTCGCCGCCGCGCTGATGCTGGTCACCCTCAAAACCTGCATGTTGCAGCTGGGGCTGAACAGCGTGTGGCAACTGGGCGTGGTGGGCATGCTGTTAATCATGGTGTTAATGGCACAACGACTTTTTATCTATCGGAGATAACACATGAGTCTGACTGAAAAAATTAGCGCGCACGTCGATGCCAGCGCGCAGCGTATCGCGCAGACATTATGCGACCTGCTGGCGTTTCCCTCGGTGGTAAAGGTCGATCCGCGCGAGGCCGGGCCAGGCGAGCGCGACTGCCAGCGCTATCTGCAGCAGCGGCTGATGGCGCTGGGCATGGACACCGATTTGTGGGATCCGGATGGCCCGGCGCTGTACCAGAAGTATCAGGGCCGCCCGGGCGCCAATAAAGGCCGCACCTTCGAAGGCCGTCCCAATCTGGGCGGCACCCTGAGCGGATCCGGTGGCGGCAGGTCGCTGATGCTTACCGGCCATATTGACGTGGTACCACCGGGTCCAGCTGAGCACTGGCACAGCGATCCTTTTGTGCCGGAGATCCGCAACGAGGCGGTGTATGGTCGCGGCGCGGTCGATATGAAAGGTGGCGTAGCCTGCATGCTGATGGCGGTGGAGCTGCTGCAGGATCTCAACGTGCAGCTGGCCGGCGACGTGGTGTTCACCACGGTAGTGGATGAAGAGATCGGCGGCATGGGCTCGCTGGCAATGGTGGATCGCGGCTTCAAAGCCGATGCCGGTATCATGACGGAGCCCACTGCCAACCGCATCGCGCCGATTTGCCACGGCATTTTGTGGGCGCGCATCATTCTGGATGGCATCGGCGGTCATGCGGAATTAACGCCGAACAGCTGGGACAGCAGCGGTCCGGTTGATGCCGTGATGTTGTGCCGCCAGATGCTGGACGGGCTTGATGTGCTGAACCGCCGCTGGCAGACGCAGCCCGACAAAAACCATCCACTCATGGATCTGCCCAACCAGATTATCGTGACGCAGCTGAAAGTGGGCGAGCACCCGGCGTCGATTGCCGGCCGCGCCGAGATCGTCATCGACGTGCAATATCTGCCGGCAGAAAAGGATGAGATGGGGCTGGGCGGTAAGGTAAAACAGGAGATTGAGGCGCACGTGGCGAAGGTGTGTGCGCTGGATCCTTACCTGGCAAAGCATCCGGCGCGCGTGGAGTGGATACTGGACGCCGACTGCGCCGAGATCCCGGCCGATCATCCTTTTGTCAGCGCTTTTCAGCAGGGCGTGAGTGACGCGGCACTGAGCCCGCAGCTGGCCGGCTTTGGTGCCCACAGCGACATTGGCCTGCCCAGCACGCTGGGCCAGACGCCGACGGTCAACTTTGGTCCCGGCGATCCGGCGCTGTCGCATCAGCCTAACGAACATGTGCCGATTGCCGATCTGGTGGCCTGTACCAAAGCCATTGCGCTGACGCTGGTGCACTGGTGCGGGCTGGCGAAGGAAGCGGGGCGCTGAGAGCATTAACCACCGCAGTGACGCTGGCCGCAGAGGGCCGGCGTCACGCGTTAGCGCATTCTGTCACTGGCAAGATGATAAACGTCGCTGCGCTCGCGTTTACCCACCGCGACCACGGCGATGATCAACTGGTCATCAATCACCTGATAAACCAGGCGAAACCCGGAAGCCCTGAGTTTAATTTTGTAGCAGTCTTTAATGCCACGCAATTTGGCTGAGGGGATATGAGGATTTTCACAACATTTTTTGAGCTTTTTGGCAAACTGCTGCTGAATGGCTTTATCCAGCTTATGCCACTCCTTCAGGGCTTCTTCCCTGAACTTAACTGTCCATGTCACAGAAAGCTGTCCAAATCCACGTCAATCAGCGGCTGCTGGTGGCGTTCAGTTACCTTTTTAACCAGTTCCTGATCGTCCAGCGCTTCCAGCATTTGCTCGTAAAGTTGTGCGGGAACACAATAAAAGGCGGGCTGATTACGATTGAGAATCGCCACCGGCAAGCCTTCTCCCGCATTGACGGTCGCCATAGGATTCTTTTTTAATTCACTGACGCTGGCGCTCATATCGCTGAGAATGATGTTTGGCATACGTCTCTCCAGACTGGTTAACAGGTCTCAATATTATCAGATTGATGACCTGTTAACCAGTCCTGACGGCTTAGCCACTTACGCTTTTCCACCCTCCGCCAGCCAGCATGCCCTGGCGGAGGGGACCTGCATCACGGCTGATCGGGCAGCGCGGCGAGTAACTTATCCAGCGTCACCGGATAGTCTCTCACTCGTACGCCGGTGGCATTGTAGACCGCATTAACCAGCGCAGCACCGACGCCACACAGCCCCAGTTCACCGACGCCTTTGGCTTTCATCGGCGAAGAGACCGGATCGGTGTCATCGAGGAAAATCACCTCCTGCTCAGGCACATCGGCGTGTACCGGCACTTCATAGCCTGCCATGTCGTGATTGACGAAGTAGCCGAGCCGGGTGTCCACTGCCAGCTCCTCCATCAGCGCGGCGCCGAGGCCCATGGTCATCGCGCCGATCACCTGACTGCGCGCGGTTTTGGGGTTAAGGATGCGCCCCGCAGCACACACCGCCAGCATACGCCGCACGCGCACTTCACCGGTGGCACTGTCGACCGCCACTTCAACAAAATGGCCGGCAAAAGTGGATTGCTGGAAGGTTTTGTCCAGATCGCCGAATTCCATGGTCTCTTCCGCCATCAGCGGACCCGCCGCAGTGAGCGGCAGGCGCTGCCCGCTGGCGTGAACGTGCCCATCGGCAAACTCTGCGCTTTCTGCATCCAGACCCAACTGAGCGGCAACCTTCTCGCGTAGCCGGACGCAGGCCGCATACACTCCGGCCGTGGAGGTGTTGGCTCCCCACTGGCCACCCGAACCCGCCGAGACAGGAAACGCCGAATCGCCGAGCCGCACGCTGACCTGCTCAATTGGCACGCCCATCATCTCGGCTGCCGTCTGGGCGATGATGGTATAGCTGCCGGTGCCGATATCGGTCATGTCGGTTTCGACGGTAATTGTGCCTTGCGCATCCAGCTGCACGCGCGCGGCAGAGGGCGCCAGCAGGTTGTTACGAAAACCGGCTGCCACGCCCATGCCCACCAGCCAGCGCCCCTCGCGCCGTTGCCCGGGTTTAGCACAGCGCTCCGCCCAGCCAAATTTGCTGGCGCCGGTGCGCAGGCATTGCACCAGCTGGCGGCGTGAAAAGAAGCGCTCCGGATGCAGCGGATGGACCTGTGTATCATTGATGATGCGAAACTCAACCGGGTCGATACCGGCGATGGCAGCCATTTCATCCATGGCAATCTCCAGCGCCATCAGACCGGGCGCTTCACCCGGCGCACGCATCGCGTTGCCCTCGGGCAGATCGAGTTCGGCGAGGCGCAACCCGGTAAGCCGATTGGCGGCGGCGTAGAGTAATTCAGTCTGCTGCACCGCAGTTTCCGGCGTTCCGCCCGGCAGATTACCGGACCAGCTTTCATGGGCAATGGCGGTGAGATGGCCATGCGCATCGGTAGCTAATCGGATGCGCTGCCGCGTTGCTGGCCGGTGCGTGGTGTTGTTGGGAATCATCGGGCGCGGCACCATCACTTTCACCGCGCGTCCCACGGCGCGCGCACCCAGAGCCGCCAGCAGCGCATCGCTTCGTAAAAAAAGTTTGCTGCCGAAGCCACCGCCGACGTAAGGAGAGAGCACACGCACCTTTTCCATCGGCATGTCGAGCGTGTGCGCCAGGTCGGTGTGGCACCAGTTAATCATCTGATTCGAGGTCCAGACCGTCAGGTGATCGTCCTGCCACAGCGCCATGGAAGCATGAGGCTCCATCGCCATATGGCTTTGATCGGGCGTGGTGTAGGTGGCGTCCAGCGTAAAGGCTGCGCTGTGCAGGGCAGCATCGACGTCGCCCAATGTTTTATCCGGCTCACCTTCGGGTGACGTTGTCACCTCTGGCTGGGCCGCTGCGAGATCGTAAGCCCCCGTTTCAGCCTGGCAGTTAACCTTAACCAGCTGCGCGGCTGCACGTGCCTGCTCAAAGGTCTCCGCCACCACCAGCGCCACGGCCTGGTGATAGTGTTCGATTTTATTATTCGCCAGCAGCGTCGCGGTATTGCGCTCTGCCTTGTTGAGCTTGCCGGCGGTTGCTCCGGTGACGATGCCGAGCACGCCCGGTGCCTGCGCCGCGGCGTGGGTGTCAATCGAGAGAATATTGCCTTTGGCAATTGGCGCGCCGACCACATAACCGTAGGCTGCATCCGGCGCTTCAGCGTGCCATTCATAGGCGTAATGCGCCGAGCCGGTGGTTTTTAACGGCCCGTCGATGCGTGCCAGCGGTTGGCCGACGACGCGCTGCTGGTCGATAGGATTGGCGGTTGCTGGTGTGTCAAATTTCATGCGTTGCTCCTCGCTTCCGCGATCGCTGAGGCGAGCGTGCGCTGCGCCAGCAACAATTTGTATCGGTTGGCTTCAGTGGGACGTGCATCAGCAAACAGCACATCGCAGACCGCCTGCGCCCCGTGAGGAAGTTCAGCATCCGCCGCCGTGCTGCGCCACGGCTGATGGGCCACGCCGCCGACGGCCACCCGGCCGCCACCCTCAGGCAGGATAACCGCTGCTACTGAGACCAGCGCAAAGGCGTAAGAAGCGCGATCGCGCACCTTACGGTAAATGTGCGTGCCACCCAGCGGTGCAGGCAGGGTAACCGCGACGATCAGCTCACCCGGCTGCAGCACGGTTTCGATGTGCGGCGTGTCGCCCGGTGCGCAGTAGAATTCAGCGATGGGAATAGCGCGCTGGCTGCCATCAGGGCTGACGGTTTCAATCACCGCATCCAGCAGTCGCATCGCCACCGCCATATCGCTGGGATGGGTGGCAATACAGGCTTCGCTGACACCCACTACCGCATTCTGGCGGCTGAATCCTTCGCGTGCGGCACAGCCCGTACCGGGCTGACGCTTATTGCAGGGTTGATTAACATCGTAAAAATAGGGACAGCGCGTGCGCTGCAGCAGGTTGCCGGCGGTGGTGGCCTGATTGCGCAGCTGGCCAGAAGCGCCTGCCACCAGCGCGCGCGTCAGCACGGCATAGTCGCGCCGGATGCGCGCATCTGCCGCCAGATCGGTGTTGCGCACCAGCGCACCAATACGTAAGCCGCCCCCGGCGGTGGGTTCAATGCTGTCCAGCGCCAGTCCGTTAACATCAATCAGGTGCGACGGGGTTTCAATTTCCAGCTTCATCAAATCGAGCAGATTGGTACCGCCGGCGATAAAGCGTGCGCCCGGATGCTGCATCGCGCTGCTGGCGGCCTGTGCAGGCGTCGCAGCCCGTTCAAAGGTAAAGGCTCTCATGCTTTCTGGCCTCCGGCGTACTCTTCAATGGCGGCAAGAATGTTGGCATAGGCGCCGCAGCGGCAGATGTTGCCGCTCATGCGCTCACGAATCTCTTCATCGCTCAGCGCTGGCGCGGCGGTCAGATCGCCCGTGACATGGCTGGGAATGCCCGCCGCAATTTCCTGCAGCACCGCCAGCGAGGAGCAGATTTGCCCCGGCGTGCAGTAGCCGCACTGATAGCCGTCGTGGCGGATAAAGGCGGACTGCAGCGGATGCAAATCTTCGGGCGTGCCGACGCCTTCAATGGTGGTCACTTCGGCATCCTGCTGCATCACCGCGAGAGTGAGGCAGGCGTTGATGCGCCGGCCATTGACCAGCACGGTACAGGCGCCGCACTGACCGTGATCGCAGCCTTTTTTGGTGCCGGTCAGGTGTAAATTTTCGCGCAGCGCGTCCAGCAGCGTGGTACGTGTATCCACGTTAAGCTGCTGAGGTTCGCCGTTCACCTGCAGCGTGACCGGCACCGTGACGGGGGCCGGCGCGGCGGAACCGGCACCGGCTGTCAGCCGGGCTCGCTCTGTCTCTTCCTGCTGCGGTGAATACCGCTGCGTCTTCTCATCACGTGGGTTGCTCATGCCTTTGCCTCCGGACAAGTGGCGAAATGAAATCTCAATGACACCGATTTTTATAAGGTTTTGGAAAACTTTAAGCATAGACGTCAATACGCAGACGACCATGCGGCAGGGCAAAACCGATCCCAGCAACGGACAAGTCTGAAGCCTGTCGGAGTGTTCACGGTGACAAATACCCGCATTCATGATTAATATGCCTGCTTTGCTAAACCGTTTTAGCGATCAAGTGAGACTGAATCATGATGAAACGTATCTGGTGTCTGGGTGATGCCGTAGTGGATTTGCTGCCTGATGACGCAGGCCGTTTGTTGCAGTGTCCCGGTGGCGCACCCGCTAACGTGGCAGTGGGTATCGCCCGGCTGGCGGGTAACAGCGGATTTATCGGACGGGTAGGCGACGATCCTTTTGGCCAGTTTTTGTGTCAGATCCTGGCGCAGGAAAAGGTGGATGTTTCCCACATGCGCAAAGATGCGCAGCAGCGTACCTCCACGGTGGTCGTGGCCCTGGATGAGCAGGGCGAGCGTACCTTCACCTTCATGGTGCGCCCCAGCGCCGACTTATTTCTCACGCCAGACGATTTACCGCGGTTTCAGTGTGGCGAGTGGCTGCACTGCTGTTCGATTGCGTTACTCGCCGAGCCGTCGCGCACGGCGGCGTTAACCGCCATGCAGCGCGTGCGCGAGGCAGGTGGTTTTGTCAGCTTCGATCCGAATATCCGTCTTGATTTGTGGTCCGATGCGGCGGAGTTGCTGCAATGCCTCAGTGCGGCCCTGCAACGGGCGGATGTGGTGAAGCTCTCCGTGGAAGAACTGGCCTTTATGACGGACACCACCGACATTGACAGCGGCATCGCGCAACTGACGCAGCGCTTCTCTCTTAAATTGTTGTTAGTCACACAGGGCAGCGCTGGCGTGCGTGCTTATTTTAATGGCCGGCAAACTCACTATTCCGCGCGCGCGGTGATCAGCGTGGATACCACCGGTGCCGGCGATGCCTTCGTGGCGGGACTGCTGTGGGAACTGGCGCAGCGGGGTCTGCCGGCGGATGAAGCGCAGCTGGCGGCCTGCCTGCGCACGGCGCAGGTATGCGGGGCGCTGGCCACTACCGCCAAAGGCGCGATGACCGCGTTACCCAACTATCAACAGCTACAGCAGCACAGTATCTGACCCCGCCGTTTTCCCTGTTTTGCGATGTATCTCACATCCACTAAATCGGTTTAGCAAAATCCATTGCGCTTTAAAAAATGGCACCGCTATGATGCGGTGCCTAAACCGGTTTAGCAAAAAATACATCTGATGATAGCCTTGCCTCAGGGATGCAAAACAGTGAAAAAAAGCATAATCGCTATAACCCTTAGTACCGTATTAGGCTCAGGCCCAGCCTGGGCGGCAGACGACATGAGCAGTATTGAAGCGCGTCTGGCGGCGATGGAAAAACGGCTGGCCGCAGCTGAACAGCGTGCCAGCGTGGCGGAGCAGCGCGCGCAGGCGGCGGAACAGCAGGTGCATAAGCTGGCTGCGGTGCAGCAGCAGAACCCGACGCCGGTTGCCGTGGCACAGACCGAACCGCAGGCCGCTCAGCCTGTTGCGCCCGCCGCCAGCAGCGAGTCAGAGGGCTTTGAGTTTCATGGCTACGCACGCTCCGGCCTGTTGATGAACAGTTCCGCTGCGAAAACTCAGGGCGGGCCCACCGTCACGCCAGCCGGTGAGACCGGCGGTCACGTCGGGCGGCTCGGCAATGAGCCGGATACCTACGTTGAACTTAACCTCGAACATAAACAAACGCTGACCAACGGTGCCACCACGCGCTTCAAGGCGATGCTGGCCGACGGACAGCGCACCTACAACGACTGGACTGCCGCCAGCAGCGATCTCAACCTGCGTCAGGCGTTTGTCGAACTGGGGCAGCTACCGACCTTCACCGGTGCGTTCAAAGACTCCACGGTGTGGGCCGGTAAGCGTTTCGACCGCGATAACTTCGACATCCACTGGATCGATTCCGATGTGGTGTTTCTCGCCGGAACCGGGGCCGGTATTTACGACATGAAGTGGGGCGATGACGCCCGCAGCAACCTGTCGATTTATGGCCGCACCTTCGGGGACATCGAAAATAACGACAACACCGCGCAAAACTACATTCTGTCGCTGAATAACTTTGTCGGGCCGCTGCAGCTGATGGTGAGCGGCATGCGCGCGAAAGATAACGATCAGCGCACCGATATTGACGGCAACCGCGTGAAAAGTGATGCCGCCAGTGACGGTGTGCACGCCCTGGTCGGATTGCACAACGACAGCTTCTACGGCCTGGGTGAAGGTTCAGCGAAAACCGCGCTGCTGTACGGTCATGGCCTCGGCGCAGAGGTGAAAAGCATTGGTTCCGACGGCGCGCTGTTGCCGCAGGCGAATACCTGGCGGCTCGCCAGCTACGGCATGACGCCGCTGGGTGATGGCTGGCACATCGCGCCGGCGCTGCTGGCGCAGAGCAGCAAAGACCGCTACGTCAAAGGCGACAGCTATGAGTGGGCCACCGTGAACCTGCGCCTGATTCAGGAATTCACGCAGAACTTTGAGATGCAGTATGAAGGCTCATATCAGTACATGGATCTGCGGCCTGAAGGCTATAACAATCGCCAGGCCGTTAGCGGCAACTTCTACAAGCTCACCGTCGCCCCCACGCTCAAAGCCAGCGACGTTGGCGAATTCCTCAAGCGTCCGGAAATCCGCCTGTTCGCCAGCTGGATGGACTGGGATCATCGTCTGGATAACTACGCCAGCGATGACGCCTTTGGCAGCACCGGCTTTAAGTCCGGTGGCGAGTGGAACTTTGGCGTGCAAATGGAAACCTGGTTCTGATGAAACGGCCCGCGTGCGGGCCGCTTAGCGCATGATGGCATAACAACCAAAAACAGAGGTTACTATGGATTTTGTTACTCTTTCCCGGTCGCTGCTGCCGCTGCTGGGAGGTCGGGAAAATATCGCCAGTGCGGCGCACTGTGCCACACGTTTGCGCCTGGTGCTGGTGGATGACGCCAAAGCCGACACCGCCGCGATTGGCAAGCTGGAGGGCGTGAAGGGCTGTTTTCGCAATGCCGGACAGCTGCAGGTGATTTTTGGTACCGGCGTGGTGAATAAAGTGTATGCCGCGTTTATCCGCGAAGCTGGCATCAGTGAAACCAGCAAGTCGGAAGCGGCGGATATCGCCGCGCGCAAGCTCAACCCGTTTCAGCGCATTGCGCGTCTGCTGTCGAACATTTTTGTACCGATCATCCCGGCGATTGTAGCCTCTGGCCTGCTGATGGGGCTGCTCGGCATGGTTAAAACCTACGGCTGGGTTAACCCCGACAACGCGCTGTATATCATGCTGGATATGTGCAGCTCAGCGGCCTTTATCATCCTGCCGATCCTGATTGGCTTCACCGCGGCGCGTGAGTTTGGCGGTAACCCGTTCCTCGGCGCCACGCTCGGCGGCATCCTGACCCATCCGGCGCTCACCAACGCCTGGGGCGTGGCGGCCGGCTTCCATACCATGAACTTTTTCGGTATCGAAGTGGCGATGATCGGCTACCAGGGCACGGTGTTTCCGGTGCTGCTGGCGGTGTGGTTTATGAGCGTGCTGGAGAAGCAGCTGCGCCGGGTGATTCCGGACGCGCTGGATCTGATCCTGACGCCGTTCCTGACGGTAATTATCGCCGGCTTCGTTGCGCTGCTGGTGATTGGTCCGGCAGGACGGATGCTGGGCGACGGTATCTCATTCGTCCTCAGCACGCTGATTGCCCATGCCGGCTGGCTGGCCGGACTGGTGTTTGGCGGGCTTTACTCTGTTATCGTGATCACCGGCGTGCACCACAGCTTCCATGCGATTGAAGCCGGGCTGCTGGGCAATCCGGCAATTGGCGTCAACTTCCTGCTGCCGATTTGGGCGATGTCTAACGTGGCGCAGGGCGGTGCCTGTCTGGCGGTATGGTTCAAAACCAAAGATGTGAAAATCAAAGCCATTTCGCTGCCGTCAGGCTTTTCAGCGCTGCTGGGTATTACCGAGGCGGCGATTTTCGGTATCAACCTGCGCTTTATGAAACCCTTTATCGCCGGCCTGATTGGCGGCGCGCTGGGCGGTGCCTGGGTAGTGTCGGTGCATGTGTATATGACGGCTGTCGGTTTGACCGGTCTGCCGGGCATGGCGATTGTGCAGGCCAGCTCGTTGCTTAATTATGCCATTGGCATGGTGATCGCGTTCAGCAGCGCATTTATGATCTCTTATCTGCTCAAATACAAAACGGACGCGGAATAATGGCGGCTTCTACATTGTTACCCGATATTTTACAGGCGGTGATGCGCGGTCAGCCGCGCGCGCTGAGCGACCCGCATTATCCGGGCTGGCATCTGGCGCCCGTCACCGGATTGCTTAACGATCCGAACGGCTTTATCCACTTCGCCGGGCGTTACCATCTGTTCTATCAGTGGAATGCACTGGGCTGCCAGCATCAGCATAAATGCTGGGGCCACTGGAGTTCAGCCGATTTGCTGCACTGGCAGCATGAACCCATAGCGCTAATGCCGGATGAGGAGTATGACCGCAGCGGCTGCTATTCGGGCAGCGCCGTTGATGATAATGGCGCGCTGACGTTGATTTATACCGGCAATGTGAAGTTTGCCGATGGCGCGCGCACCGCCTGGCAGTGTCTGGCGGTGCAGAATGCGCAGGGCGGCTTTGACAAACTCGGGCCGGTGATCGCGCTGCCCGACGGCTATACCGGACACGTGCGCGACCCGAAAGTGTGGCGGCATGGCGAGCACTGGTTCATGGTGCTGGGTGCGCAGGATCAACAAAAGCAGGGCAAAGTGTTGCTGCTGCGCTCGGCGGACCTGCGGCAGTGGCACAATCTGGGCGAGATTGCCGGCAGCGGCCTGAACGGGCTGACGGCAGCCAGTTATATGTGGGAATGCCCGGACATGTTTACCCTCGGCGATACCACCTTCCTGATTTGCTGCCCGCAGGGGCTTGCCCGGGAACAGCACCGTTTTCTCAATGCGCATCCCAGCGCGTGGCTGTCCGGCGATCTTGATTACGCTAACGCCCGCTTTAGCCATGGCGAATTGCATGAGCTTGACGCCGGTTTCGAGTTTTACGCGCCGCAAACCACGCTAACCGCCGACGGACGCCGGCTGCTGGTGGGCTGGATGGGCGTGCCGGATGGCGAGGAGATGCTGCAGCCTACGGTGGCCAATGGCTGGATCCATCAGATGACCTGCGTGCGCGAACTGGGCACGCGTGATGGCCGGCTGTTCCAGCGTCCGGTTACTGAACTGCAGGCGCTGCGCAGCGCTGAACAGCACTATCAGGGCCCGGCAGATGATGCGCCGGTCATTGATGCGCAGCGGCTGGAGTTACTGCTGAGCGGGCAGGGCGACATCACCCTGGATTTTGCCGACCAGCTACGGCTGGAGTGGCGCGGCGACGGGCTGCGGCTCGCGCGGCGCAGTCTGGCAAACGGCGAGTGGCAGTTCCGTTACTGGCGCGGCGCGGTGAGTCAGCTCCAGTTACTGTGCGATCACTCCAGCGTCGAGATTTTCATTAATGAAGGGGAAGGGGTGATGAGCAGCCGCTACTTCCCGGCGCATCCGGCGCAATTAACCCTGACCGGACACGCAGAAGTGACGGCGCGCTACTGGTCGTTGCGGCCGTGCATGGTAGAATAAGTCATTGTTTCCTTAACCGATGCACTGACGTGAGAAAAACCAAACGCGTTACCATAGCGGATATCGCCGCGCTGGCGGGGGTGTCCAAAGCCACCGCCAGCCTGGTGCTGAATGGCCGTGGCAAAGAGTTGCGCGTGGCGAAAGAGACGCGCGAACGGGTATTAACGCTGGCGCGCGAACATCACTATCAGGCCAGTATCCACGCGCGCTCGCTGCGCGATAATCGCAGCCATACGCTGGGTTTAGTGGTGCCGGAGATCACCAACCATGGTTTTGCCGTGTTCTCGCACGCGCTGGAAAATCTGTGTCGTGAGGCGGGGTTACAGCTGCTGATCTCCTGCACTGACGAGAACGCCGGGCAGGAGCGGGTGGTGGTGGATAATCTGGTGGCGCGTCAGGTGGATGGGCTGATTGTGGCGTCCAGCATGTTAAGCGACAGTGACTACGTCAAACTGAGCGATCAACTGCCGATTGTGCTGTTTGACCGCTACGTTAATGATACGCAGCTTCCGCTGGTGATGACCGATTCGGTCACGCCGACTGCTGAGCTGGTGGAACGGCTGGCGCGTGCCAATCCGGATGAGATTTATTTCCTCGGCGGTCAGCCGCGTCTGTCACCCACCAAAGACCGTCTGGCCGGTTTTATGCAGGGTCTTGAGCGGGCAGGTGTGACGCCACGGCCGGAGTGGATCATTCACGGCAACTATCACCCGAGCAGCGGTTATGAAATGTTTGCCGCACTGTGCGCCCGGCTGGGGCGTCCGCCTAAAGCGATTTTTACCGCCGCCTGCGGTCTGCTGGAAGGGGTATTGCGCTACATGAGCCAGCATCACCTGCTGCACAGCGACATCCGCGTGGCCAGCTTTGACGATCACTATCTGTATGACTCACTGACACTGCCGATCGATACCGTTGAACAGGATGTGCCGCGCCTGGCGCAGGAGTGTTTTACGCTGCTCACTACCATGATTAACGGCGATGACCCCATCAGCCAGCATACCGTGCTGCCGGCAACGCTGCGGCTGCGCTTTGGCAGATAGCGCAGCCGCATTGCGTTTGATGAATTAATCGGTTTCTGGCTCACACACCTGCCATCTGACCGAGCTGACGCCTTTTTCCAGGCTGATGCGGCTGACCAGATTTTCCAGCTGATCGGTCAGGCTGGGTTTACCCAGCACCTCCGCATTCACCGCCATGCGGTGTGAGGGTTCCAGATCCTCACTGTGCAGGGATTGCAGCCGCAGACCGCTGCCGCCAAGGCTATGCAGCATCAGGCTGCGCACCTGTACCTCATCGGCCGCCAGACAGATGATCTGCACTTTGTAATACTGGCTGACGTCTTCCGCAGTAATGATGCTCTGCCGATTGATGCCCTGTGCCAGCTCGCGCAGCAGGATGTTGGCGCACAGAATAACCACGCAACCGATGCCTGCCTCCAGCAACAAGCCCATGCTGCAAAGAACGCCAATCGCCGCGGTACACCACAGCGTGGCGGCGGTGTTAAGGCCGCGCACATTCAGGCCATCGCGCATGATGACGCCACCGCCAAGAAAGCCGATGCCGGAAACCACATAGGCGGCGACGCGCGAGGCATCTGCGGCAATTCCCGGTACGCTTTGCGTCATCAGCACAAACAAACAGGCACCGGTGCTAACCAGCGCATTGGTGCGCAGCCCGGTCAGGCGCTGGCGCAGCTGGCGCTCGCTGCCAATCAGCGCGCCCAGAACCAGCGCGACCGTGACGCGCAATAAAAAGATTTTCCAGTCCATGTCAGACCTCACTCCATCACCGCCGGGCAATGGATATGCAGAGTTATAAGAATGGATTACAGCGGGGCCAGACAGAACGCAGGAAAAAGGGGGAGGGAAATCCACCGTCTTAACGCAGGGCTAAGACAGCGATGAGGCTATCTCAGCATCGGCACCGATTGTAATCGTGTGGGACAGGTGTCCAATTGTGTATCCTCATCAGTAAAAATTTCGCCGGCATTGTAAACGCTTTGATCCGTCAGAGCGAAGACAAATCGCGCATCGTTTAAGCGGGGTTGAATAGGCATGAGATAATCACGCGTTTGCACCACAATCAGGCTGGAGTATCTGCTAAAAAACGTTTCATAATTAATTATCAGCGCTCATCCAAATACCCTAAGGTCTGACATGCAACCAATCAGTCTGCAAACCCGGTACCGTTCTGCAAACGAGAACACCATTGCGCTGTGGGCGAAAAATGCAGGCATCGGGAACATCCGTGAAGAGAATTACTACGATCCGGTAAAGCTGGCGCTTGCCGCAGGGATAAAGCCGTCAGTTTCCTTACCGGTGTTACGTCTGCTTGATGAATTGCAACGACTCACACAGGCTGATCCGCTTGCCGATACCTTGCCAGTGCAAGGTCTTCATTTTACTTTTTTGCCTCTGACTTTGCCGCTTTACAACATCAATGAGCCTTTACCAGCGAAAGTGGCGCAACTGACCACGATCTGGCAGGAATTTGCTGCGAAAAAAATCGTTATCCGGGATCTGCGCTTAGTGGCGTTGCCCAGTCAGTTATTGCTTGCGGGTATACCTGATACGCCTGCGATTGCCATGCGCCAGTCATTATGCGACAAGGTTCTGGATTCAGACTGGGAAAATGAATTGCTGATGCGGCATGGCAACAGCCCGTTGCCGGCACCATTCTGGCACAGCACGCTACTGCGCTACAGCGCTGACTTTTTACCCGCAGTTTTGCGTCGATTCTTTTATGAACGTCAGGACATCAATTTTGGTGCGGTGGCGGGAGATCTGATACTGGCGAAGACTAACTACAACTGGACGAAGTGTTATCCGTTATTGCCGGCGAGGATTTGAAGAATGATGAGTGCGCCATAACTGGCAGCCATTAAACTAATGGAGCTGTGTGTGGATACTATTGATTTACCTTTCGGGCTAAAGTGCGCATAATCATGATTATGTTAAATAAGATATCTGATCACGTATATCAATCCTTCAGTTTCGCCCTTCACGCCTCTTAACAGGCCCACAACGCATTCCACCACGGCTACACTATGTGAAAACTTATCCCACCGGTCCGTTTGATGGACACCACGGCGTTATCCTGGTGCGCATCAATGCGCACCCTACAGCTGACTGCCCGTTTAGCACCTGTTTGCTGTGCTGATGTCGAGAAACTCCTCAAATGGTGATTATCCAAAAAACATATGTTGTCTGTTGCCGAAGGAGATTAGGACAGAAAATCCCGCCAGCTATGGGCCTGAAAGTAAAAATTATAGAAACTAATTCAGGTGAGCTTCGATTCGCTTACACAAAAACTCATAGAAGTTATTCGCATAATGCAGTGAATTCCCTGAGGGTAGCTTCTGAAATATTGGACACTCTTCATCTTTAAGTTGCGAGTAGTCAAAATAGAATTTTTCACCAAAATCAGTTTCACTTACAACGAGTTGTTTTTCTTTTGCCTTGCCATTTTTCACATCAGTTAAATTCTGATAAACAATATCTCCACCACAGACATCCTTAAAATTTATGCCATAGATACTATATATTTCCTCGCCACCAATTTCGCCGCCAACATACTCCTTTAAAAAACCTTAGACGTTATACCGTGGGATATATCCGCGACCACCTGAAGCATCAGCCGTCACCGTCCATCACCCTGCGCGGCCACTGGATGGCTGAGCTGGGATTTGATACCGGGCAGAAGGTCGAGGTGATCACCACACCGGGGCAGATGATCATCTGGCTGGCGGCTGAGTGATAATGTAAAAATCCCGGCTCGATGGCCGGGATTTATTAGCTATTCATCCAGTGATTTTAACCAGTCTATAAAATCATCTGTCCCATAGAGGTAGTCACGGTCTGTCGAAGGAATATCTACTGCACCTAAACATTCCAGAGTTTTCCAAACAATTTGGTCTGTCACTCTGATTTCCTCATCATCTATGATTGAAAAAGCCCATTCAGATACCTGTGAACGACTTACAACACCTGCATTAAGCTGCTGTATTACTTCCTTAAGCATTTCCCTGTTTGGAAGAATATTCATAATTATCTCCACCCTTGGTAGTTACCATCAGCATCAAAAATATGATGATTTTTTTCATCAGTAACAGGCTTAGGCGCAACACTTCTCACATTGCCTGAATGATCCAACGTCTCATACCATGTTCGGGTTTGCCCAGTTGCTGGATCCCACTCCCGTACTAATCTAGCTCCTACCATTTCGCCTTGAGTTTTAGCCGGTGTTGTATTTCCGTAAAATCTAAAGCGCACATCTTCTAACGGTTTGGTACCACCTGTGCCCCACAAATCTGCTACTGCTTTATAGGCAGGATCGCTCTGTACGCGCGCATTAAACTCATCTTTCGAGAGGTTTGCGTATTCAGGATGTTCTTTAAGCAGGCGGTCAGAGGTTTCTTTTTCCGCCGCATCCATTTTGTAGGCTTTTAAGTCGCCGACAACACTTCCAGCCAGCTCTTGCACGCCCTTCGCAAAAACCATCTGGTTGGTAACTTTCTCCTTGTCGAAAATGTCGTGTGCTGCGCTAACTCAAATCAAAAGAGAATCGCTTTATAACTGCTGGCAAGCGCTGAAATTTATCCGGGGTTATTACAACCATCTCATTAATCATAGCGCTGGATTTAAAACTTACCCACTCTGACAAATTAATGAAACGAGGGTATCTGCTTGATTACGCCTATGCAGGGTTATCCAGGTGCGCATGAATTTACACCCTACGAGATATCGCACAACTGAATGTGTTACCGGTGTGCATGAATGCGCACCCTGCGAGGCATCGCACAATTTACTGTTTCTCTGAGGCGTATGAAGAAACAAAACCGCGCCGTTTTCTGTAGGGGCGCCATTCATGGCGACCAAAAAAGCAGGGAGAAATTCCACAAACCCTCCGCCGCACATTGTATCACCGGGCCGACGGATTTTCCCCCACTGAGCCGCGCACCACCATCCAGCTGTCAAACGCGGGTAAGACGCCGGCGGATTGCTGGCGGATGTGGCAAATCAACCGGCGCGCGGCTTCGCGACCCATTTCATACACCGGCTGGGCGACCACGGTCAGCGGCGGTGACATCAGCTCGGTCCAGGGAAAATCGTCGTACATCACAAAGGAGATATCTTCGGGTACGCGCAGGCCGCGTTTGGCCAGACCGCGCAGGATGCCCATCGCAATCAGGTTATCGGAGGCAATCAGCGCGCTGGGCGGTTCGGCGAGCGCCAGCAGTTCAGTCAGGATCTGCTCAATGATGGCTTCGCTGAGTGCATTAAGCCGAATCAGCGCTGGATCCAGTTCCTTACCTGCGGCCCGGTAGGCATCAATCATTCCGCTAACACGTTGCGCCACCGGCGTTGGGCCCAGCGTGATTGCCGGCGAATACGGTGCAGCGCTGCGCATGCTGGAGAGATAAGCAATACGCTGATGTCCGGCCGCCAGTAACAGCTCCGTCGCCTGTTTGGCCACTGCGACAAAGTTTGCCTGGATGGTCTCCACTTCCATCCCCTGCACTGCCCGGTCGAACATCATTAATGAACGCCCTTCTGCCAGCACCTGGCGAAGATGTTCGTTATCCTCAAACAATGAGCTGCACGGCGCGACGATGATGCCATCGACGCGCTTATCCAGCATCACGCGCACGGCTTCCCGTTCCTCGTCCAGCGTTTCATCGCTGTTACTCAGCAGCAGGTGAAAGCCCGCCTGGCGCGCGACGTCGGCCATGCCGCGCAGCGCGAGGCCAAAGTGCGGGTTTTCAATGTCGCCGACAATCACCCCGATGGTATTGGAGCGGCCGGTGTTCATGCTGCGCGCCAGCTCGTTCGGTCGGTATCCTAGCGCTTCAGCAGCCTGATTCACCCGCATCTGCACGTCTTCACTGACGGAACCATACCCGCCCAGCGCGCGTGCCGCCTGAGCTTTTGAAACATTGGCGGCGCGGGCGACGTCGGCAACGGTCGGACCGCGTGAACGAGCATTTTCATTGGTCATAATTATTTCGAATCACAAGTTGATAACAACATAATTGACGCTGCTGATAGCGTGTGCTTAATATCAGTATATCCGAATGAGACCGGTCTCACAACCAGAGCCGGTTTCATTTTGCCCCGCGTTGAGACCGGTCTCAATAACAATAAACCGGCTCGGCGAACTCTGAAGTTTCACCTGCACAGACGGAAGAGCCTTATGACATCGCACAAACGTTTCAATCACCTGACCGCCGCCCTGTTCGGCACGGCAATGCTGGTTTCCGCCAGCTGGAGCGCCCATGCCGCCAGCGACAGTAATCCCTGGGGTTTGATCGAACCCGGTCATCTCCGCGTTGCCAGCCTTGGCGACGCGAAGCCCTACACCTTCACCGATAAAAACGGCAACTTCACCGGCTTTGACGTCGAATTCTTCAAAAATGTGGCGCATCGCATGGGCATCGATCAGGTGGATTTTATCGGTCAGGACTTCTCCGCCATTCTGCCGGCAGTGGCAAATGGCCAGTATGATGCCGGCGTCGCCGCGATTGGCATCACCCCGCTGCGCGAAAAAACCGTCGATTTCTCCACCGGCTATCTTGCGGGCTATCTGACGGTGCTGACTCGCAGCGATTCCGGGGTGAAAAACGTAGAAACCCTGGCGCATAAACGGCTCGGAGTGATTCAGGGCACGCTGCAGGAGAACTATGCGCTGCAGCACTTCAAACAGACCGATCTGGTGCGTTTCCCCGATAACAACGCAGCGGTGTCCGCGCTGAATAACGGCACGCTGGATGCTATGTTCCTCGACTACGAAGCCGCCAAAGATTATGCCACCCGCTTTAAGCTGGTCACGGCGGCGAACATCCCTTCATTTGACGCGCCTGCGGGTGTCGCCATCGCCAAAGGCAAGCCCGAGTTCAAAGCAGCGCTGGATAAAGCCATCAAAGCGGCGATGCAGGATGGGACCTGGAAACAGCTGTACCAGAAGTGGTTCCCGGGTTCGCCAATGCCGCAACAGTATCTGCCCGGCGGCCAATAACCCTGCGCATCGTTATGCGTGAGACTGCATCCGGTGACGGCGCATGTCCGTCACCCGCAACCGAGAATCGGCTATGGATCTGATCACTATTCTTTCCCGTACGTTTTTTGATATTCCATCGATGATGGACGTCCTGCCACAGCTGCTGGCAACCGGACTGGTCAACACCATCATTATCTCCGTGGCGGCCACCGTGCTGGGCACGTTATTCGGCCTGATACTGGCGCTGATGGGCATCTCGCCTTCGCGCTGGCTGCGCGTGCCCGCGCGGCTGTATACCGATCTGTTTCGCGGCCTGCCTTCCATCCTCACCATTCTGTTGATTGGTCAGGGCCTGGCGCGTTTCAGCTATCAGTTGTTTGGCCCGACGCCGTATCCGCTCGGCATTTTTGCCCTGAGCCTGATTGCCAGCGCTTACATGGGCGAGATTTTCCGCTCCGGTATTCAGAGCGTGGAACAGGGGCAGATGGAAGCCTGCCGGGCGCTGGGAATGAGCTATGGCCGGGCGATGCGCCTGGTAATCATTCCGCAGGGCATCCGCCGCGTGTTGCCTGCGATAGTCAATCAGTTCATCGCCATCATCAAAGACTCGTCGCTGGTTTATCTGCTGGGCCTGATGACCGGTCAGCGTGAGCTGTTCCGCGTCGGCCAGGATGCCGCCGTGCTGAGCGGCAACCTGTCACCCCTGATGCTGGCCGGGCTGTTCTATCTGGTGATCACCGTGCCGCTCACCCACGCCGTGAACTATATCGACGTCCGCTACCGTACCGGACGTCGCCGCGCCACCGCGCCACAAAGCGGCCTGAAGGAGCTCGATGAAGTGCAGCAAAAGCGCAACGTGGTCCCGGCGGTCTCCCTTACCAGCGAGCGAGGACACTAATATGGCCATGCCATCTGCATTTCACGGCGCCAGCCTCGAGCTGCGCAATCTGACTCTGGCGTACGGCCCGATTGAGGTGCTGCGTAATGTGTCGCTGAGCATCGAACCGGGCACCACCACCTGCATCATCGGTCCCTCGGGATCGGGAAAATCCACCTTACTGCGCGGTATCAATCGCCTGCATGAGCCGAAGAACGGCGATGTCTTACTGGCCGGGCGTTCTGTCCTGAAGGACAAGCCTGATGCGCTGCGGCTGAGAATTGGCATGGTGTTTCAGCATTTCAACCTGTTTCCCGATCACAGCGCGCTGGAAAACGTGGCGCTGGCACCGTGGAAAGTAAAAGGCCGTCCGAAAGCCGAAGCGCTGGAGATTGCCCGTCAGCGGCTGGCCGAAGTGGGCCTTGCTCAGCGAGCGGGTCACCGTCCGCGCGATCTCTCCGGTGGCCAGCAGCAGCGCGTGGCAATAGCGCGCGCGCTGGCAATGGAGCCGGAAGTGATGCTGTTCGATGAAGCCACCTCGGCACTCGATCCTGAGCTGGTGAAAGGCGTTCTGACGCTAATGGCCGATTTGTGCCAGCGCGGCATGACCATGGTAGTCGTGACCCATGAGATGGGCTTCGCCCGGCGCGTGGCCGACCAGGTGGTGTTTATGGATGAAGGCGAAATCGTAGAAGCCGGCACGCCGGAACAAATCTTTGACCGTCCGCAATCCGCGCGTCTGCAGCGTTTTCTGTCGGAGGTACTGTAATGACACATCTTCAGGTTAGCGGCCCAATCCGCACGGCGCTGGTAGGTTTTGGCGTCGCCGGCAGCGTGTTTCATGCACCGCTGCTTGCCCATAACGCCGACTATCGTCTCGACGTTATCGTCACTGGCGATGCCCAACGCGTAGCGACCGCGCAGCAACGCTATCCCCTGGCGCGCGTGCTGCCGGACTGGCCAGCGCTGCTCAAGGCCATTGATGGCGGCGAGATCGGCATCGATCTCATCGTGCTGGCCACGCCGCCGGCGCAACACGCGGAGCAGGCTGTGCAGGCCAGCCAACGCGCGATCCATCTGGTGGTGGATAAACCGTTCGCACCAGACGTGCAGGCGGCAGAAATGATGATCGCCGCCGCGCAGCAGGCCAATACCTTGCTCACCGTGTTTCATAACCGGCGCTGGGACGGCGACTTTCTGACGTTGCAGCGCCTGGTGCACCAGGAAGCCTTCGGCACCGTAAGAAGTTTTGAGTCGCGTTTCGAGTGGTGGCGACCGCAGGGATTCGGCAACTGGCGTGACAGCGTCACGCTGGCGCAGGGCGGTGGTTTATTGCTGGACCTCGGCAGCCATCTGATTGATCAGGCCATCCAGCTCTTTGGCCCGGTCGCCCACGCCACGGCAGAACTGGCGCGCCATTCCGGCCCGCAATCGGACAGCGACGAGGACTGTTTTGTCTCATTGCTGCACCACAACGGCGTGCGCTCGCGGCTGTGGATGAATGGCCAGGCGGCACTGAATGCGCCGCGCTTTCACCTGCTGGGCAGTAAAGGCGCCTTCACCCACTGGGGGCTGGACAATCAGGAGCCGCAGCTGGCGGCTGGCATGTCACCCGGCGACAGCCAGTACGGCGTGACGCCGGCAGAAAACTCTGCCCGGACCGGCACGGTCGGGGCAACCACAACGGTGCCGATTGAACGTGGTCACTACCCCGCTTTCTATCAGCTGTTAGCCCACGCGCTGTTACATGGCGGGCCGCCGCCGGTTGATGCGCGTGAAGCGCTCGGCGTTTTACAGCTTATTGAGCAACTCCATCGGCAGCATCGCGTACGTATTGCCTGAAGGGCGAACATTTTTTAACAGAAGGAATGAATGATGTCTGACAAAACCGTGGCAAAAACCGTCATCGTGCTGGGTGGCGGCATCCTCGGCGTCTCAGCCGCCTGGCAGCTGGCGCAGGCGGGCGCGCAGGTCACACTGGTGACGGAGGCGGCACTCTGCTCCGGCGCCACCGGCCGATCCCTCTCCTGGCTCAACTCCGCGGGCGAGCGTTCGCAGCCTTATCATGCGCTGCGCATGGCGGGCATTGACCGCTATCGCACGCTGTTTGCCCGCCATCCGCAGCTCGACTGGCTGCGCTTCGACGGCGCGATTTACTGGGCCGCAGACGATGACGCGGGCACCAAAGCGCGTCATCACTATGAAAAAGCGCAGGGCTACGACTCAAAGCTGATCAATCGCGCCACGGTCGGTGATGTCGATGCACAGGTGAATGCGGCCAGCCTGAGTCAGGTGGCGATTGCCAACCCCGGTGAAGGCTGGGTCAGCCTGCCGCATCTGGTTGAGCATCTGGTTCAGGCATTGCGCGCGCTGGGCGGAGAGATCATTGAGCACGCCGGTAAAGCCAGCGTGATCACCAAAGACGGCCGTGCCAGCGGCATTCGCAGCGAAAAACGCGGTGAGCTGCTGGCCGATCGCGTACTGGTAGCGTGTGGCCCGTGGACGCCGGAAGTGGTTGCCCCGCTCGGCGTGCACATCCCCAACGGTTCTCCGGTCTCTATGCTGGTAACCAGCCAGCCCGGCGATCACCGGCTGCAGGTGGTAATGAATACGCCGCGCGCGGCGGTCCGGCCTAATCCCGGCAACACCATTGCCGTCGATCATGACTGGTATGAAGAGCACATCGTCGCGCAGGCCGACGGGCAGTACAGCATTGATACCGCAGTCATTAACCAGCTGATGGCGGAAGCGGGTAACCTGATCGCTGACGGCGCGCCGCTGAAAGCCAGCAGCTGGAAAATCGGTCTCAAGCCGATTCCTGGCGATGGCGAACCGGTGGTCGGTGAGCTGCAGAAGGTTCCCGGCTGTTTTGTTGTCTTCACCCATTCCGGCGCCACGCTGGCGTTGATCCTCGGTGAGATACTGACGCAGGAGATACTCACCGGCGTTAAACACCCGATGCTGGCGACCTTCCGCCCGGAAAGATTCAGCTAACGTCAGCACCAGCGCCACGATGATGGTGGCGCTGGCTACACGCCCTGTTGTCTGTCACACACCTCTCGTTTGCCCGATCCGATCGCTTCATCCACGCGCCCTTTCCGCTTCCCTGCTGGTCTGATATCCGCGTATTGCCGGTTTCTTTTCCGATGACAACCGCCAGGGCCAGATAAACTAAGAGTCCGCTATTGAGGCCACAAAGCTTCAGCGGCGGAAAATGTCACATTTTTCACGCAAATCACGACAATCTGAACACAGGAAACCCCTTATGCGTATCGCCATACTCGCCCTGGAAGGCAGCGTACTGTCCGCCGTTGCCGGAATGACCGACCTTTTCTGGATAACCAACAAAGCGATTGCCTCTTCCCCCGTGCACGCCGCACGCTTTCCCGATAAAGCTTTTGAAACGCTGATTGTCAGCGCCAACGGTGACCCGGTGTGGGATACGGAAGGCCGTCTGATTCACATCGACAGCTCGTTTCAGGGGGCCGGTGCGGTTGATGTGGTGATTGCGCCCGGCATGTTGCTGGGGCCCGACCTGCAACCGATCAACCTCGACGGTATCCGTCAGGCTGCTGGCTGGTTTAACAAACTCTATCAGCAGGGTGTCTGGGTGGCAGCTGCGGGCACCGGTGGCGTGATCCTCGGCGAGGCGGGTTTGCTGAATGACCGTTCCTTTACCACCACCTGGTGGGTCAGCCATATGCTGCAGGCGCGCTATCCGCAGGCGCGACTGGCGAAAGGCAAAACGCTGGAGGAAGACGATCGCGTCATTACCAGCGGCGGCTGTTTTTCGTGGATATCGCTGGCCCTGTATATCATTGAAAAAAGCGCCGGCAAGGCGGTGGCGGATCTCACCCGGGAGATGTCGCTGGCCGATAACCCTGTGCTGCACACCCACCTTCCCGGCTCGCCGGGTACGGTGAAAAGCAGCACGCCGTTTCTGGTGCGGGCGCAGGAGATCATCCGCCTGGAAAATCCCGCCATCAATGCCGCGCAACTGGCAGCCGCACTGAACGTTACCGGGCGCACCCTGCAGCGCAGAATGAAAGCCCTGTCGCAGGAGACGCCAAAAGAGTTTATTACCCGCATCCGCATTGAACTGGCCTGTACCATTCTGGCCAGCACCGACGTCAGCGTGCGTCAGACCGCCTTGCAGTGCGGTTACAGCGAAGATACCGCCTTTCGTAAAGCTTTCCATCAGGTGATGGCGATGACGCCGGCCCAGTATCGTGAGTGGATAGCACACCGTAAGGCGCAGGTAATTAGCGCAAAATAATACGTCACGCATTTTGAAAGTTATTTAATTACTTCAAAAATTAATGATCCTGAAAAGTTAATTTATTCATAATTTTTGAAATAACCTTTTGTGAGGTCCTGCCGATGTACGGTGGGTTGTCGCTTTATTCCTTTTAACTTTTTACCAGGTAACAATATGATGAATATTACTCAAAGACTTACCCTGGCTTTCATTTTACTCTCAGCTTCACTGGTGGTGACGGGCATTATTTCTGTGCGACTGTTAGGCGGTTTTCAGGAGCGCTTTGAATATGTTCAGGTCAATGCGATTCCCTCTATTCGCGATTTATCCGAGCTGATCGATCGCAGCAATAAACTCTCTCTGTCGCTGTATAAGCATCAAAGCCAGACTGACAATGCGCGTATGCCGCCGGTCGAGAAAGAGATCGCTCAGCGCCTGGCCGACATTAAAACGCTGGCTGAATATTATTTAGCCAATGATATCTCCAGCGACGAAGATAAGCAGATGACCATTAAAGGCCTGGCGACGCTGCGCGTGGTTGAATCGCGGTTACCGGCGTTTCTGGCTGCTTCGCATGCTCATCAGGATGACGTCACGCTCGGCATGCTGGAAGCCGAAAGCGGTATTGGCGGCGCCATCAGCCAGTTAAAAAATGATTATCGCCAGCAGATGGCGCTTAATTTGTCGCTGGGTGACGGCTTGCGTGTGGTCAACCAGGAGATCTATCACCGCACATTCTGGGGATTGAGTGCCGGCGTCGCGGTGACACTGCTGTTACTGGGTACGCTCACCGCGTTAACTCTGGTGCGCATTCGTCAGAGCCTGAAAGCGATTGGTCAGGTGATGGATCACGTTGGCAGCAGCCTTGATCTGAGCGTCACCGCCGATGACAGCAAAAAAGACGAAGTCGGCAATATGGCCCGTGCTTTTAACCAGCTGCTTGACCGGGTTGGCAGCGCGCTGGCGCAGGTCAGTACCGCTTCTCACGCCGTCAGTTCGGCGTCGGCACAAATCGCCGCCGGCAACGAAGATCTCTCCTCGCGGACGGAACAGCAGGCCGCCTCGCTGGAACAGACGGCGGCCAGTATGGCGGAACTGAGCGAAACCGTGCGTCAGACGGCCGACAATACCCGGCAGGCTAATCGTCTGGCCGGTAACGCGACAGAACTTTCAGACGCCAGCGCGGTGTCGCTGGGCAATATGCTCAACACCATGGCGGAGATCCGCTCCAGTTCGAAAAAAATCACCGAAATTGTCACGCTGATCGAAGGCATTGCCTTCCAGACCAATATTCTGGCACTGAATGCTGCCGTCGAAGCGGCGCGCGCCGGCGAACACGGAAAGGGCTTTGCGGTGGTCGCGGGTGAAGTGCGCAATCTCTCGCAGCGTTCAACCCAGGCGGCCAGGGAGATCAAACAGCTTATTGATACCTCCTACAGCCTGGTGGAATCGGGTGCGGTACAGGCCGAAGCGGTGGAAGAGAACATGACAGGACTGAAATCCGCGTTCCGTCAGGTGAATGACCTGGTAAGCGAAATTGCTGCCGCAGCCGAAGAGCAAAACACCGGCATCTCGCAGGTGCACCTGGCGATTAATCAGATGGATGATGTCACGCAGCAGAATGCGGCGCTGGTAGAAGAGGCCTCTGCCGCATCGGCGTCATTGCAGGATCAGG
Organism: Pantoea sp. VS1; assembly: GCF_002207995.1. Taxonomy (NCBI): domain Bacteria; kingdom Pseudomonadati; phylum Pseudomonadota; class Gammaproteobacteria; order Enterobacterales; family Erwiniaceae; genus Pantoea; species Pantoea sp. VS1. Next base: position 25,237 of record NZ_NHZE01000046.1, on the reverse strand, counting down.
CGCAAACCCTGTCCGGCCTGGTGAATCAGTTTTCACTGGCCGGGTCCGCGCGACCTGCTGAGCGCCCGAAAACGGTCTCCGCGCTGAAACGTCCGGCTGCTGTACCCGTGGCCGCCGGGCACGGCATGGACGCGGACTGGCAGAGCTTTTAACCCCATCTGCTAAATAGCGCATTAATCCGGACCGCCGTGACGTTGACGGCCGGTCCGGACTGGCTCAGGTGACAGCCGATCAAAGCAGCTGGCTGAGGTGCAGCTGCCCCATCAGCAACGGGTTATCGCTGTAATCTACCGGGATGGCCACCACGGCCGGTCCTTCCACCTCCATCGCCCGCCGCAACGTGGGTTCCAGTTCAGCGGCGCTGTTCACCGAAAATCCAGCGGCACCAAACGCCTGCGCGTAAGCTTTGAAATCCACCGGCCCGAAGTTCACACCGGAGACGCGCTGGTATTTCTTCTCTTCCTGAATCGCCACCATGTTATAGCCATTGTCGACCCAGATGATGTGCAGAATATTGGCCTTTAACCTGACGGCGGTTTCCAGCTCCATGCTGGATTGCAGAAAGCCGCCGTCGCCCGACACCGAAACCACTTTACGGGATGGATCGACCAGCCAGGCGCCAATCGCCCACGGCAGCGCCACGCCCATGGTTTGCTGCCCGTTGGAAATCATGATTTGCCGTGCCCGGAAGCTGTAGAGGTAACGGGCAATCCAGATATGAAAACTGCCCATGTCGACCGTCAGACTGACGTCACTGTTAATGATGTCCTGCATCGCCCGGACGATACGCAGCGGATGCAGGGCGAACTGATCGAGGCTGGCACCCTGCATCGCCAGCAGCTGACGCTGTTGCTGCCGATCCTGCAGAATGGTGGCGGCAGCGTCGCTGAGCTGCAGCGGCGACGCGATTTGCGCGGCGATTTTGCGCACTGTCCCGGCGATATCACCCACCAGCTCAGCGTCGGGTTGATAGTGGTTATCGGTCTCGGCGGGCAGCACGTCGATGTGCACCAGCAAGGCATTGCTGCTGTTCCACATGGCCGGTTCATACTCGACCGGGCTGTAACCAATGGTGATAATCAAATCCGCCTGCTGGAGCAGGCGGTCACCGGCCTGATTGTTAAACAGGCCAACCCGCCCGGCAAAGCGTGAGAAGTGCTCCTGCCGCACTGCGCCCGCCGCCTGATAGGTGCTGGTCACCGGAATACGGCTTTTGCTCAGCAGTTCATGAATCGCCGCGCTGTTCTCCGGCTGGCTGGCCATCAGGCCCAGCAGAATCACCGGATTTTTCGCCCGCGCAATCTCGCGGCTTACGGCATTCACCAGCGCGTCGGGCGCAGCGCCCAGCGTGATGTGTCCTGAACGCTGTAACAGGCTGCCTGACACCGGCTGGTCAACAATGTCCTGCGGCAGACTGAGGAACGATGCGCCGCCGCGCCCGTTTTCGGCATGGCGAAACGCGTTCGATACGCACTCCGCGAGCGCCGAGGCATCAGTGACTTCTACGGCAAATTTGGTCACCGGGCGAAACATCGCCACCGTATCCATGCTTTGATGCACCTGTTTGGCACTGTCGGAGCGCTTAACCGCCCCGCCGATCGCCACCACCGGATCGCCTTCGCTGGTGGCGGTAGCCATACCGGTCACCAGGTTTGAGCAGCCAGGCCCGGAAGTCACCAGCGCTACGCCGGCGTGGCCGGTCAGGCGGCCCATTGCCGCAGCCATAAACGCCGCGTTAGCCTCATGACGCACCGGAATCAGCTGAATGGAAGAGTCCACCAGCGAATCAAACACCTTGTCGATTTTGGCGCCGGGAATGCCAAAAATATGGTTTACGCCCTGCGCTTCCAGCTGAGCGACAACCAGGTCTGCACCACTGTTCCACAGCGTCTGGGTTTTAAGCTGTTTCATGATCACCTCTGCGATTAACTTTCGACGGAACGGATCGCGGCATCCAGATCCTGAGGATTAAGATCGGCCTGTAAAAACTCGCGATCCTGCGGCAGGTCGACCACCAGCTTGCTGATGGCACCAAACGTCAGCGTGCCCTGCTCCAGCACATAATCGAGGATATGCCCGCCGCCCTGACGATCGTCGGTAATAAAGTGCTCGTGATAGCCGGCGACGTTAATCCCCTGCATATATTGCGGCGTGCGGAATCCAATCAGCTCACCGTCACGCTGGCGAAAATCAAAGGTGGGCTGATTGCCCAGCACTTCCGGCATCGAGCGATACGGGCGGCACTGGCAGGGCACGGTGCGCGTCTGTACCGAGGCAAATCGACCGCTCAAACGCAGCGCGCAGAAATGGTTATCGGAGGTGATGATGCGATCAATCACCTGATGGACGTCATCGCGCGTGGCGGTATGCGCAAAGCGGTGCTGATGTTCCGGTTTAAAGAAGGTCATCACGGCGAACGGGGTTTGTTGTTCAGGCCGTGCCGGGCTGGCGCTGCCATCGGCGCGCAGCTGATAAACCTGCCGGTCAAATGCCACCAGTTCTCCATCAAGCTGATTGAACGTGCCGAGGCCAAAATCGCCCTTCTGTAACAGCTGCGCGACGGTGGTAGAACCGTCATAGACGCCGTTGAGCAACGCACTCATCAGGGAGGTCTGATAGATAACCTTTTCTGGTGATTGCTGTCCCAGTTGAGTGACGGATGCCTTTAGCTGATCTTCGCATGAACAATCAGATACAAAGTTACACATTTGCTGCCTCACAATCAGATAGTTAAGCCGTGTTAATATCATGGTGGGCTATATAGCTCACAGAATCCAATAGTGAAAACTGCCAACTTCGAGACGTTTTTGATATGGAACTTCGCCACCTGCGTTATTTCGTTGCCGTTGCTGAAACGCAGCACTTTACCCGCGCCGCCGAGTTGCTGGGCATGTCGCAGCCACCGCTCAGCCAGCAAATCCAGCGGCTGGAGCACGAGATCGGCACGCCGTTGCTGAAGCGCCTGACGCGCGGCGTGGAACTGACCGATGCGGGCCGCGCGTTTCTGCCCGATGCAATAGCGATTGTGCAGCTGGCCGATATGGCGCTGGAAAAAGCGCGCGGCGTGGCGCGCGGCATGAGCGGCCAGATGTCACTGGGTTTTGCCAGCTCGGTGGCGTTTGGCGCGCCGGTGTTTGATCTGATTCGCGCCTTCAAAACGCGCTACCCGGCGATGGAGCTCATCACCCGGGAAGAGAACATGGCGCTGCTGATGCAGGACTTAGGGGAAGGTTTGCTGGATGCGGCGTTCATTCGTCTGCCGTGTGAGAGCAGTAAGGCGTTTAACCTGAAAGTGATCGCTACCGAGGAGATGAAAGTGGCGCTGCCGGCCAGCCATGTGCTCAGCCAGCAGCAAAGTGTTGCGCTAACGCAGCTGGCCGAAGAATCACTGATTATTTTCCCGCGCGAGGTGGCGCCCAGCCTGTACGAATTAATCGTCAGTGCCTGTCTGCGCGCCGGCTTTGATGCAACCCGCTTTCAGCAGGCTCCGCAGATTACCTCCTCGCTCGGCATGGTGGGCGCAGGCTGCGGGATTGCGCTGGTGCCGGCTTCGCTGTGCTGCGTCAACAATCCACAGCTGGTATTTCGTGACATTGAAAACAATACGCTGTTCACCGACATTGCCTTTGCCTGGCGGCGTAATCATCCAGCCAAAACGGTGTTACACCTGCTGAGTTTGCTTAACGGGGAATAATTTGATGGGGAAATCTGATGTCTGTGGTGACAGAGCGGACTGAACAATACGCTTATATAACATTAGCCGGGATAATAAATATACCGGCAGGTGCGTTTTTATCAGGATAATAATACGCAGCGATACTATTATTTTGCTCATCAATCACTAAAAATCAGCATTATTACCCGACTCATCCCTGCCAGAAATTAATAACGTCTTCATTGGCAATGTCTAATACCTGCACCTTCTACTTAATTAGAGTTAGCAGTAAGGACGCGTAACCTGTTATCTATCAGACTGATAAAAATATTACGATAAATTATCAGAATCGTCGCTGCTTAAAAATTTCGTTAAAGAAAATAAAAATGACAGATGCCGGTGTTAAGCCTACCATGAGAAAGACCATTATAATATTTACGCTTATTAACCACGCCAGCGGCAGGGTGTTGCAGGCCGCATACTGTACTTTTTGCTGTTAAATTTCGCACCGGAACCAGGCCGGCGCGGAGGAAATTATGCTGATGAATTTCAACGGTGACGATGATCGCCGCGCACGGGCATTGAAGGCGCTGCGCAGTCGCGACGAAAGCCGTGACGACGTATTGCAAAACTTTGTCCGGCTGACCAGTCAGGCACTGGGTATTCCAGGTAGCTTTGTCTCCGTTCTGGATGATGAACATCAGCATATCTGCGCCGCCCACAATTTTGCGCTGGAGCACTCGTCCCGCGAGGACTCGCTGTGCCGCCACGCCGTGGACAGTGACGGCGCGGTAGTTATCTCCGACACCCTGCTGGATGCGCGTTTTGCCCGCCATCCGCTGATCATCGGTGCCCCTTTTATCCGCTTTTACGCCGGTGTGCCGCTCAGACATCGCGATGGCTATGTGCTGGGCACGCTGTGCGTCACGGACGTGGCGCCACACCCGTTCAGCGCTGATCAGGTGAAGGTATTACAGCTGCTGGCCGATCTGGTGATGTCCTTCCTCGAAGCGTGGCACTGCGCCGGCTTCACCGATCCGGTCACGGCACTGCCTAACCGCCAGCGCCTGATTCGCGACCTGCAGCGGCTGGCCTCCATCGGGGACCGGACGCCGCAGCGGCTGATCCTGATCGACTGCATTGATATGCCGCGCGCCTACGAGCTGGCGCGCTCCATGGGCATGGGGCCGGTGGAAAGCCTGCTGAAGCACGTCACCACGTTACTGCCTTTGCGCCTGCAGCCCGGTGCGGACGACATCATTTATACCGTCGCCACCGGGCGTTTTGCGATTCTCACCATGGATAACAGCCCGCTGACCGCCGCATCGGTGGCGGAAAACCTGGCAGGGATCAGCGCGGATTTGGACGCGGGCATCTCTGTCGCCCTCACCTGCTTTACCGGCGAGGTCATTTTCATTCCAGCAGAACTTCGCGCGCAGGAAGTGCTGCGCCGGGCGGTGAGTGCGCTGCATGAGGCGATCGGCAACCGGGTGCCCGCCATGAGTTTCAGCCTGGTAGCCGATCAGCGCCGCACTCAGGACTTTCTGTTGATGAACGATCTGGCTGCGGCACTGCAACAGGATCAGGGCCTGTGGCTGGCGTTCCAGCCGAAGATCTGCCTGAACAGTGGCCGGCCCGTTGGCCTGGAGGCACTGGTGCGCTGGCGGCATCCGCAGCGCGGCGAACTCGCTCCCGATCTGTTTATCCCGCTGGCGGAACAGACCGAGCTGCTCAGTGCCTTAACCAGCTGGGTGACCGATAAGGCGATCGCCAGGTTAAAACGCCTGCAGCACAGCCCTCTCCAGCTGCCGGTGACTATCAATATCAGCAGCCGCGACTTCTCTGATCCCGGCTTTGCCGATGCGCTGGAAATGAAAATGCTGCAGGCCCGCCTGCCAACCTCGCTGCTGGGCATTGAATGTCTGGAGACCGAGCAGATTATTGACAGCCCCGCTGCGTTACACGGGCTGGAGATGCTGAAGCTGCGTGGGTTTGGCATCTCGCTGGATGACTTTGGCACCGGCTACAGCAATATCGGCTATCTGCGACGGATGCCGCTTGATGTGATCAAGCTTGATCGCGCGCTGATTAGCGAAATCGCCTCAGATACCGCGTCGCGGATTATCGCGCGCAGCATCATTACCATGCTGAAACAGCTGGATTACACCGTACTGGCTGAAGGCGTAGAGAATGTCGACACCGTTGCCGCGCTGGCGGAGTACGGCTGCGATCAGGCGCAGGGTTACTTCTATGCGCGCCCGCTGCCGGAAAGCGAGCTGGATGCGTGGCTGACGCGCCAGCTCGCGGCACAAAGCTGAGGTGTGGTTCAGTGTACGCCGGGGAGCGTCCGCAGCACGCTTTCGACCAGCTGAGTAACCCGCCGCGCGCGTTGCGAAATAAAGCGACCGTCGGGATAGATGGCGTAAAGGTAGCGATCCGGTAATCGCCAGCCGGGCAGCACCCGGCAAAGCGTGCCACAACGTACCGCATCCTCTGCCAAAGGTGCCTGCATGCCGCCAGCGCCAATCCCGCTCAGCAGCGCCTGCAATAACCCTTCACTGCTGTTCGCCCGAAACACCGTCTCAACCGCAATATCCACGCTACCGGTTTCTCCGATCAGCCTGAGCGGTGCCGTGTGCGCAATACCGCGATAGCGCACGTGCGGTAAATGCTGTAGATCTCCCGGTGAGTGGATGACCGGAAAATCCGGCGCGGCATAGAGTGGTATTTCAATCCGGGCCAGCCTGCGTGCTGCCAGCGCATCCGGCGGATCATTGCTGATGCGAAAAGCCACATCCACTCCCTCTCTGACCAGATCGGACACCCGGTCATCCAGCGCCAGGCTGAGCTGTAAACCCGGTGTCTGTTTTTGCAGACCGAGCAAATGGGGCAAAAAAATGCGCCCCAGACCGCTGGGTAATTGCACGTTGAGGCTACCCTGCAGCTGCTGCGCCGCCGGCCGCAACTGTTGCTCCACCTCCCCCATTGCATTCACCAACGGCTGCATGGCCTGGCGGTAATATTCGCCCTGTTCAGTCAGCGACATGGTGCGCGTAGTGCGGTGTAACAACACGCTGCCCAGCTCGTGCTCCAGCGCAGCAATCTGCTGGCTGACGGCGGATTGTTTTATGCCTAATTGTCGCGCTGCCGCAGAAAACGAGCCGGCTTCGGCTACACGTAAAAACGTGTGGATGGCGGTGAGTTTGTTGTGCATTTTTCCGCTTCTCTGATAAGTGTCATCGGCCTTCAGGGGATAGGCGAGGTAAAACAAATTTATAACACTTGGTCATCACTGGACAGGAGATGAGCAATGTCAGAAAAGCACCCATCCAAAGTCGCACTGGTGGCTGGCGCCAGCGGTATCGTTGGCAGTCAGCTGGTTAACACGCTGTTGCAGCATCAATGGCAAGTGATCGGCCTGTCGCGCCACCGCGCAGCGCCCGGCGCAGCGATTCCGTTTGTGCAGGTTGATCTGCTGGATGAACAGGACAGCGCGCGGGCTTTGCAATCGCTGAATCAGGTTACTCACCTGTTTTACAGCGCGTGGATTGATGCAGCGAACTGGCAGGAGATGGTGGCCCCTAATGTGACCATGCTGCGTCACCTTGTCAGCAATCTTGAAACAGCGGCACCGCTGGAAACGGTCAGCCTGATGCAGGGTTATAAGGTTTACGGCGCGCATCTCGGGCCGTTCAAAACCCCGGCGCGGGAAAGCGACCCGCCGGTCGCCGGAGCGGAATTTAATGCAGCGCAGCAGGCGTGGCTGAGCGAGTTTCAGCGCGGCAAGGCATGGAGCTGGCAGGCGCTACGACCGGGCGTGGTCGGCAGCACGGTTAGCGGCAATGCGATGAATCTTGCTTTGAGCATTGCCCTGTACGCGTCAATCTGTAAACAGCATGCGCTGCCGCTGCGTTTCCCCGGTTGCGAACGCAGCTGGCACAGCATTGTCGATTACACCGATGCCACGCTGCTGGCAGAGGCCACCCTGTGGGCCGCCACTGCGCCCGCTGCCAGAAACCAGGTATTTAATGTGAACAATGGCGATCTGTGGCGCTGGTGTGAACTCTGGCCACGGATTGCGGACTGGTTTGGACTGGTGTGCGCCCCGCCGGTCAGACTCTCTTTTCGCCAGCTGTTTAGCGATTATCGCGTCAGCTGGCAGGCGATGGCGCAGCAACACCAGCTGGTACAGCCGGATATCGCCAGGCTGGCGGATGGTCAGTTTGCTGATTTTGTTTTTAGCTGGGATTACGACATGTTCGGAGATGGCAGTAAATTACGCCGCGCGGGCTTTCAGCATGGTCGGGCAACGGACGAGATGTTTATGAGTTTGTTCCGGCAATTCCGTCAGGACGGTGTGATTCCCTGAGCGCAACGCTGGCGGAGGTGTGATGATACGGCGGCCAGCGACCGCCGTATTTATTGCTGGTGCATTAGCCCTGCAGTTCTTTGCGCACAATCTCTGCGCCGGCACTTAATGCCTGCAGCTTGCCGTAAGCCACATGACGCGACAGTGGCGTCATGCCACAGTTGGTGCTTGGATAGAGTTTATCGGCATCTACAAACTGCAGCGCTTTACGCAGCGTGGCAGCCACTTCTTCCGGTGTTTCGATGGTGTTGGTGGCGACATCAATCGCGCCAACCATGACTTTTTTACCACGAATCAGTTCAATCAAATCCATCGGAACGCGTGAGTTCTGACACTCCAGCGAAACGATATCGATACCGGAACTCTGCAGTTTAGGGAAGATTTCCTCATACTGGCGCCACTCGGTACCCAGCGTTTTCTTCCAGTCGGTATTGGCTTTGATGCCGTAGCCGTAGCAAATATGCACCGCGGTCTCACATTTAAGCCCTTCGATGGCGCGTTCTAAGGCGGCAATGCCCCAGTCATTCACCTCGTCGAAAAAGACGTTAAAGGCGGGTTCGTCAAACTGAATAATATCAACGCCAGCGGCTTCTAATTCGCGCGCTTCCTGGTTGAGAATTTTAGCGAATTCCCAGGCCAGCTTTTCACGGCTTTTATAGTGATCGTCATACAGCGTGTCGATCATGGTCATCGGGCCAGGCAACGCCCATTTAATTGGACGCTGCGTCAGCTGACGCAGGTATTTGGCATCATCGACAAAGACCGGTTTCTGCCGGCTCACTTCGCCCACCACGCCGGGTACGCTGGCATCATAGCGATTACGGATGCGCACCGTTTTACGGTTTTCAAAGTCAACGCCGTTAAGGTGTTCGATAAAGGTGGTGACGAAGTGCTGGCGCGTTTGCTCGCCGTCGCTGACGATATCAATACCGGCCTGCTGCTGGTCGTCCAGACATAAACGCAGTGCGTCCTGCTTGCCCTGAATCAGCTCATCGCCCTGCAATTTCCACGGCGACCATAATGTTTCTGGCTGCGCCAGCCAGGAAGGTTTTGGTAAGCTGCCAGCCGTTGACGTCGGTAATAATGTTTTCATTAATCAATAACCTTATTTATTCGTTAATCAAAGAGCGAAATGATCAGACCACTGTTTCAGAATGCTGTGGTAAGGCTTAATAAACTGCTCTTCGGTAAATTTACCCTGCTCAATCGCCAGGCGGGTACGCTCTTCGCGATCGTAAACAATTTTGGTCAGCGAGTGATCCTGATGATACAGGTCTGGCTGATATTCAATGCCCGCCGGTGAGTTCGCATTGTAAATCTCCGGGCGGTAAATCTTCTGGAAGGTTTCCATGGTACTGATGGTGCTGATCAGCTCCAGGTTACTGTAATCACTGAGCAAATCACCAGCGAAGTAGAAGGCGAACGGCGCCACGCTGTTGGCCGGCATGAAATAGCGCGCCCTAAGTCCCATTTTGGCGAAATAGAGATCGGTCAATGAAGATTCATTTTGCTGATACTCAATGCCCAGCACCGGATGCTGGTTACCGGTACGACGGTAAATATTTTTGCTGGAGACGCTGAGGCAAATGACCGGCGCTTTGCGGAAGTTGGCTTTATACGTCTCTGAGTTGACAAAATGGCGGAAAATATTGCCGTGCAGCACGCCGAAGTCATCCGGAATACTGAAACCGGAACGGCCTTTATTATGCTCGGACAGCAGAACGCTGAAATCATAATCACGCACGTATGAAGAGAAGTTGTTGCCGGTGATGCCTTCAATGCGCTCACTGGTTTTTTTATCAACAATATTGGTCTTCAGGATCTCAATCGCCGGAAAGCTTTTGCCCTCGCCGCCTGCACCCAGATTCATCTCTACAGAAATGATATCCAGTTCAACCGCATAGCGATCGCCTTTCGGGTTGTCCCAGTTCGCCAGCGAATTGAAACGGTTGTTCATCATGATCAGCGCGTTGCGCAGATTCTCTTCACGATTGCTGCCGCGCGCCAGGTTGGCAAAATTGGTGGTAATGCGCGTATCTTTGGAGGGATTGTAATTCTCATCGAAGCGCGTGCTTTTTATACTAAAGGTAAAATCATTTTTCATCGCGAGCGGGCATCCTGATTTCTGCTTGCAACCTGACGCTGTTATCTCCTTTACTGGAGTTCTCAAAACGTTTACAGGTTTGCAAATTCAGCAGTGGTCATATTGTCGAAAATATTTAACATGACCTTAGTTATGCCAGAGTCCCTGCGTGAGGAAAAGTGATTAAATTTCAAAGCAAGATGAGCTAACTTCATGTTGCCTGCACCAGGCTCGCGCTGAGGGTAAGTAAGCAAAGGTTGGGCAAAAAACCTGCAAAATCAGGCGCTAATCTGAACCATTGAGCTGGCAACCCTTACCCTGTCAGCTGACGGCGCGATTGTCAGGTGAAAAAACTTCACCATCACCGTTTTCCATCCCCTTACCGCTGTCCATCCAGATTTTCAGCGGTTAGAATACCTGACTTCATATAATTGGCATTATATGACGCTGGGATCCTCCCGAGGGTCCGGGTATGATGATGATCCGGCCTGCTCGGGGCCAGAACGAACAAAAATGCGGCAGCGCTGCATGAATTCTGCAGGGGTAAGCCCCTGCTTTCTTCTCAGAATTCACGTAGCGACGCCAGGTGGATAATCGGCGGAAACATGACACATACGGCACTCCTGCCGGGCCTGAACGGCCCGGAGGACGGCGACATCACCGGGCGGCTGCGCGAGTTCGTCAGCGATCGGGAAGCCTTCTCGGACAACACGTGGCAGCAGCTGCTCAGCGTAATGCGCATTGCCGGCCGCTGGGCGGCAGAGCACGGCCGGGCGCTGCTGCCGATGGCGCCGTCCGATCTGCGCGATTACCTGCTGTGGCTGCAGGCGTCCGGACGCGCCTCTTCCACCATCAGCACGCACGCCGCGCTCATTTCAATGTTACACCGTAACGCCGGTCTGATTCCGCCCAATGCATCGCCACAGGTATTCCGGGCGGTCAAAAAGATTAACCGCACCGCTGTCATCGCTGGCGAGCGTGCCGGTCAGGCCATTCCCTTCCGGCTTCACAACCTGCTCTCGCTCGATGCGAGCTGGTCAATCTCCGATCGCCTGCAGCAGAGGCGCGACCTGGCGTTTTTGCACGTGGCCTACTCCACCCTGCTGCGTATCAGCGAGCTTGGCCGCCTGCGGGTGCGTGACATCTCGCGCGCGGCAGACGGCCGGGTTATCCTGGATGTGGCGTGGACCAAAACCATTGTGATGACCGGGGGGCTTATCAAGGCCCTGGGCGACCTCTCCTCGCAGCGCCTTACGGAATGGCTGACGCTTTCGGGGCTGGCCGGCGAACCTGACGCCTTCATCTTCGGTCCGGTTCACCGCTCGAACCGGGCAGTCGCTGCGACTGAAAAGCCGCTTTCCGCCCGGGCACTGGAGGATATCTTTGCCCGCGCCTGGCTGGATGCCGGCGACGCCGGCAGTGTGCGGCCAAACAAGAACCGCTACCGCGCCTGGTCAGGTCACAGTGCGCGGGTCGGCGCCGCCATCGATATGGCCACGAAAAAATACAGTACCGCGCAGATCATGCAGGAAGGAACCTGGAAAAAACCGGAAACGGTGATGCGTTATATCCGCCACGTTGACGCGCATGCAGGGGCAATGATCGATCTGATGAAGCAGTTCGACTGATTTCCGGCAGCAGATGCCGTGAGTGACTATTGCTGAGTCTCAAAATGCAGACAAGGTAGAAAGCGAAAACCCCAACAGGGGAGCGTTTTGCGTGAAACTGTGCTCTCTGCAGCAATAATGTGGCTGGTTATTAGCGCCTGCGCCTTTCTTTGGTATGAACCTCTTCCTCTACATGGTAAGCCATCGCATCAAGTATGAATCCCCCCTAACCCGTCGGGCCAGCGGAAAGTTGTATATTTTCATGCCGTTGTTAAGAAATACGTCGCACGTTATTGTCCCGGTATGCATCCGGATCTCGCGGATGAGGCTGCGTGCTGTCAGCTGGCATGTCCGACGAACGCTGATATCCAGCTGGTTCAGGTCCTTTGCCGGTGTGCAGTCACACACCTGTCAGGAGTGCTGTAATCTCAGCTTGGCGTTAAATAAAAGTGTTTGATATCACATATTTGTCAGTTAAAGCCGATATCTTCATATCAAAAGAGCAAGTTAAATAGTACTCTTTTGAGATATTTTGCAGGGAATCAGTTTTCTGAAACTGGTGTTGTCTCTGATTAAAGATGGAATGTGCGATGTCGAAACGCAGAAAGAACAGCCGCTGGTCGGCTTACGATCCCCGTTATATCTATTCTCTTGTGGTCAGACGTTATTTTGTTGAGATGAAGACGAAAACTGAAATCGCCGAGGAACTTGAGATTTCACGCTTCAAGGCTGCGCGTCTAATCGATGAAGCGATTGAACAAGAATATGTGAAATTTCTTTTTCCTAAACAACAGATGCTGGATGAAGAGATCGCCTTTAATTTGTGTGAAAAATACGGGCTGGAAAAGGCGGTCGTGCTCTCTGTTTCAGAATCGTGGGACAGCCAGGAGCAGCTCAACGACAAACTTGGCGGTATCACAGCTAACTACCTCAGCGATAATCTGACTGAAGGAATGAAGGTGGGTATCGCCTGGGGGCGCGTGCTATCCAGTACGGTCAGCCATTTGAACAGCCTGCCCCCACTTGACGTGGTGCAATTGTCCGGCGTACATCCCGGCATTGAGTTTAGCCAGGGGCCGATTGACCTCATTCATCGTTTATCTGCCATTTCCCAGGGCAAAGCCCACCCTATGTATGTCCCGATGTGGGTAGACGATGAAAGTCTGGCTGAAAAACTGGCCAGCGATCCTGCGGTGGTGGATACTCAACAATTCTATTCGCAGCTCGATGTGGTGATCACCGGTATTGGTGCGTGGAAAACCGGATCATCCAGCCTGTGCGATATCTTCCCGGAGTCCTGGCAGACACCGCTGTTCGAGGACGACATTGCGGCGGATGTGTGTATTACGCTGGTGAATAGTAAGGGTGAGATTCTTGATAGCCCTATGAATCGTCTGGGCTTTGGGATCTCCACGGAGCAGTTGCGGAAGACAAAAACCGTGATTGGTGTTGCCGGTGGCGAGCAAAAATATGAAGGTATCGTTGCATCGCTGAAATCCGGTCTGCTGGATGTGCTGATCACCGACTTCGACACAGCGGTTAAGCTCGTTAACGGCTGATATTTCTACTCATTTCAGGGGCGCGAATGCGCCCTCTCTTCCTGTTCAGCTCATAATTTAAACTCGACCTGCTGTGTCATCCATACAATCTAAATCTGTATTTTAATTATTTGCATTTAAATCAATTGCTTAATCTTTAGGTCAGGATACAGCCACTGCTGGTTTTGCTCATATGAGCAAAAATTAGATTGCTCTAATGATATTTTATGTGATCGAGCTAAAACTTTTGCACGCTGCTCATTTGCAGGAAAAATTGCTGTGATATATATGCTCATATGATTTTATGTTTTGCTCACCTGAGCAAAAAAATGAATTGAGGAGAAGTTGGTGAGTACAGTAACGATCAATGTTGCGGATGGTGCGGCGTTCCAGAATTACGATGACGTGCTTCAGCACATCCATGAAAAACTCAGTGCTGAAGGAATTGTGAAAGCAACCTACCTGGGAGCTCTGCGTGAGCGTGAAGCCCTGTACCCCACCGGGATCCAGCTTGAGGGTTATGCTGTGGCTATCCCGCATTGTGATGCGGATCATGCCAATAGACCGTCCATTTATATCATTCGCTTGCCGCAGCCGGTGCTGGTTAATCAGGCAGACGGTGATGAACAATTGCCGGTAAGTCTGGTGATTAATCTAGTAGTGACCGATCCGGCTAATCAGTTGCAGTTGCTGAAAGCCTTATTCAACAATCTACAAAGCGAAGCGTTCTACCATAATTTACTTGAGCTTCCTTCTGAAGAAGCCAAATCGCTGTTTATTTCAACCATCCTGCCATAAGCGTACCGGAGCATAATGATGATTAATATTCTTGTAGCCTGCGGAAGCGGCGTTGCCACTTCAACTCTTGCCGCTGATGAAGTGAAGTCGGTGTGTGCTGAATATGGCATCACCTCTTACAAAGTCAACAAATGCAGCATGTCAGAATTGCCCTCTGAATTGCAGCATGCCGATGTAGTACTCACTACTAATAACTATAAAGGAGAAATCGGAAAACCTCATATGAGCGTAGCGGGTTTTATCACCGGAATTAATGAAGGTGCGTTACGTAAAAAACTGGGGGATTTATTAACTGAGCTTTCAAAAAACTAATAATAAAAAATAACTGGGGATGACAAGATGGACATGTTAAAACACATAATGCTGACGATAACAAGCATGGGGGCGACTGCCATCCTACCACTTGTCATCTTCATATTAGGCCTAGTTTTCCGCATGAAAATCGGTGCGGCGATTAAATCCGGTATTATGGTCGGTATCGGATTTATCGGTCTTGGCTTAGTGGTTAATCTGCTCAGCACCTCATTAGCACCTGCAATTGCCTATTACTCGAAAATGGGCAGCGGATTTACCGTGGCCGACATTGGCTGGCCAGCGGTAGGGGCCGCTGCGTGGGTTGCACCTTTTGCGGCCCTTGTGGTGCCTGTCGGTATTATCCTTAACCTGCTGTTGGTGCGGCTGAAATTAACCAAAACGCTGAACGTAGATATCTGGAACTACATGCATTTCCTGGTGCCTGGCGCACTGGCTTATTTCATCTTTGACAGCTTCTGGATTGGTTTCGGTGTTGCCGTAGCCCTGAGTGTGATTGCCCTCTTTATTGGCGATTTGATTGCACCTCGCTGGCAAAAATATTACGGTCTGGAAGGTACCACCTGTACCACCATGATCCATATCGGCTGGACGTTACCTTTTGCCTGGCTGGTGAATAAAGTGATTGATGTGATTCCCGGTCTAAACAAACTCGATGTCGATTTAGAGAGTGTGCAGAAACGTCTCGGTGTATTCGGTGAGCCGGCCATCATTGGTGTTATTGTGGGTTGCTTGCTGGGATTACTGACGAAACAACCGGTAACAACCATTGTCCCAATGGCAATGGGAGTGGCGGCGGTCATGGTTCTGCTGCCTAAAGTGGTAGGCGTATTAATGGAAGGTCTCTCACCGATTGGCAAAAGTGCCAAAGAGATCATGCAGCGCCAGATGGGTAAAGATGCAGAACTGAATATTGGTATGGACTGCGCACTGGCGTTGGGTGACCCTGCAACCGTAACGGTCACCGTGATTACCATCCCGCTGACTATGCTGTTTGCCTTGATATTGCCGGGCGTGATGATCTTCCCGATTGGTGTGTTGATGTCAATTATTTACATGAGCACCATGACCGTGATGGCCAGCAACGGCAACGTTATCCGTTCGATTATCTCAACCTTACTGTTCACGATTGTCGTGATGTATTTAGGTGGTTACGTCGCACCCGGCGCAACGCAATTCCTACACGGGGCGGGCGTAGGCTTGCAGGGCCAAGGTACTGACTTTGTTTTAACCGGGCCCTGTGAAGTATTGACGTATTGGTTGAGCACAGTATTCCATTAATTTAAATAATGAGGTTTGCTTACCATGGCACAAATATTACCTTCAATATTCGGAGCGAACATTCTACGTCTGCAAGATGAAATTCGTTTCTTAGAGGAAGAAAATACCGAAATACTCCATGTTGATTTAATGGATGGAACCTATGTGAGCAATATTGCATTTGGTCCCAATCAAATTTCAGCCATGAAAAAAGCCAGCAAGATGATATTCGATGTGCATATGATGCTGGCTAACCCGGAACGCCATATTGACGATGTCATCAATACTGGTGCAGAAATGATTTCCGTACATTATGAATCCACGCCACATGTGCACTTCATTTTGCAGAAAATCAAAAAGGCCGGGCGTAAGGCTGGTGTGGTGATCAACCCCGGCACACCAGAAAGTGTGCTGGAATATTTATTAGATGATATTGATTACATACTGATTATGACCATCAATCCGGGGCAGCCCGGACAGATATTCATTGAGAAGAGTCTGGAGAAAATCAGAAACACCAGAAATATGATTGCGGATCGAAATATTCAGATTGAAGTTGATGGCGGAGTTAATCTGGACATCGCGAAAAAAGTTCAGGAAGCTGGTGCGGACTTAATTGTGGTTGGCGGTGCCTTATTTAATGACAACCCTAAAACAAGCTATCAGGCACTAAAAGCCGCCATGAATTAATTCCAGCCCTTTCGTTAATGGCGTGCTCAATAATGAGTGCGCCAGCAAGTTACACATCTACGATGCGGGAAGTTACCCTTCTCCATTCGTACGAAAATCAGGAGAAAAAGCTCATGAGTCAATTTGAAGGCAAAGTGGCATTAATTACCGGTGGCGCACACGGCATTGGTAGAGGTATCGCGAAACAATTCGCTGAACGCGGTGCGCATACAGTGATTATTGATTACAACGAAGCAAACGGCATTAAGACTGCGCAAGAACTGACTTTTGGCAGTGTAAAGTCACTCTTCGTGAAAACCGATGTTTCTGATCCTCAGGCGCTGGTTGACGCACGTAACAAAGTTTTCGAAACCTTTGGGCGCATTGATATTCTGGTATTAAACGCTGGTGTTGCCTTTGCGAATAAAGTCAAAGACATCAGCTTTGAAGAGTGGAATAAAACAATTTCCATCAATCTCACGGGTCTGTTTACCACGGTCAAAGCGTTTTATGCAGACTTCCTGACGAATCAGGGATCTATCGTCTATATCTCTTCTGGCTCTGCTTTATCGGGCACGGGCGGTGGCGTCAGTTATCCAGCCAGTAAAGCAGGTGGTGAGGGGTTAATCCGTGGTTTGGCAAAAGAGCTGGGACCTAAAGGCGTGAACGTGAATGCGATTGCCCCACGTTTGATCGATACCGGTGAAATGATGCGCGTGAACTACCCCACTCAGGCCGATTTAGATGCGGTGTTGGAAAAGATCCCTGTGCGTCGTCTGGGGACCATTGAGGATGTGGCCAACCTGGCGGTATTCCTCGCTGATAAATCTAACTCCTATATTCAGGGGCAAACCATCCTTATGGACGGCGGCCGTACCATTGCATGACGGGAAAGACGAAAATGGGTGTTCAGGAAAATACCATCAGTATTCTCAGAGAGTTAGAGCAAAATGCGCTGAAGATTGATAACAGCCAGGCACTGAAGCTCATCGCTCAAATCCGTCAGGCCCGGCACATCTTTCTGCAGGGCGCGGGCCGTAGCGGCATAGCCATCCGTGCTTTCGCCAATCGTCTGTTGCACCTGGGTTTCTCGGTGAGTGTAGTGGGTGAGATATCTTCACCGCATACCGAACCGGGCGATCTGCTGATTATTGGTTCCGGCAGCGGCGAAACCGGCAGCCTTAAAAGTCTGGCGCAAAAAGCTGTGGAAAGCGGCGTTGAGGTGGCGCTGGTGACCATGAAGAAAGAGTCAACAATTGGCAAGCTCGCCAGGTGCGTGCTGGTGCTGCCAGGCACGGTTAAGACGGAAAACGATCGTAATCTGGGTCAGTTTTCACAGCCGATGGGTTCGGCTTTTGAGCAGTTGTGCTTCATCACTTATGACGCACTGGTGCTGGAGTTGATGAATCAGTTGGGTGAAACCAGCGAAAGCATGTTCAAACGCCACGCCGACTTTGAGTAACATACACGAGCGCTTCCCGGGAGGCGCTCTCTTCCTTCGATATCCCATCCGTATTACCCTTACCCCCATCCTTTTTGATGCTATAGCCAGCCCAGCGATGGGGAATATCAGCCTTACGTCTTGCAGCAACACTGATTAATAAAAAGGGGGCTATTTTCATACGAAATAGCCCCTAAAAACATTCAAGTACTCAGTTAAATCGCCGTTTCAGCATGCTCCCATGCCGCTTTACGCAGATCGGCGGGGTTTAGATCTCGCGCAGGGATCACCACGCCATCGCAGGTTCCGTGCCGGAATACCGTGACGTTATCTGCGACATCCAGCAGTTCTTCTTCTTCGCTGGACACCACAATCACGCAGCAGCCTTTATCCGCTAGCTGATGAATAATGCGGTAAATATCCGCTTTTGCGCCAATATCGACCCCTTTGGTGGGTTCATCCAGTAATACCAGGCTGGCATGCTGCGCGACGACCCGTGCGAGCAGCACCTTTTGTTGGTTGCCCCCCGAGAGGGATTTAATCGGGCCATTAAGGGCTCCCAGTGTGTTCATCTTACTCAGCAATTCTGCCGCTGCCTGGCGAGCGGCACGGTGGCTGACAAAAATCCCCGTACGAAATTTTTTCAGCACGGGCAAAGTGGCATTGGCATAGCTGGTCATCAGCGGAATGAAACCGTCTTTTTTTCGCTCTTCCGTCAGATAAGCAATGCCCTGCTCGATAGCTTTTGCAGGGGATACCGGATGGTAATCCTTGTAAGCCAGTTTGATCGTGCCGCCGGTGACTGTTTCAAGTCCGAAAAGGGTTTGGCACAGACGGGTGCGGCCTGCACCTGCCAGACCATAAATGCCCAGAATTTCTCCTCGATAGGCTTCAAGGTTGACCCCTTTCAGCCGATCGGTCTGCAGATCGGTGACCGATAACCAGGGTTTTCCCAACACACCCCGGATGATACTTCGGCTGTTGGATGCCGCCTGATAGGCACCGGCATCGCCGACAATCGCATCAATGATGGCGCTTTTATTCAGCGTTTGTTTGCCTTCATTGTAAATCACGCGCCCGCCACACATGACGGTGGCTTCATCGCATACCCCAAGCACTTCATCCAGTTTATGCGACACCAACACCACGCCGATCTGCTTTTCCCGCGCGATGCGCTGTACAGCCAGTAACAGCGCCTCCGCTTGCGCGCCTTCCAGCGCGGTAGTGGGTTCATCAAGGAACAGGAAACGAGCTTCGCGGTCAAGGTTAGACACCACTTCCAGCATCTGCTTGTCAGGGTGCGACAGGTTATTGACTTTTTCGGTGGCGCTAAACGTCAGATGATACTCCTGCAGCACTTTCTCCGTGTGCGCAATCATACTGGCATCATCCATAAAACCGTTGCTTTTGCGCCGTTCGCGCCCAAGGAACAGGTTTTGCCAGACGCTCATGCCAGGAATCAGGCGCAGTTCCTGATAAACACAGGCAATACCACTGCTTAGTGCATCACGTGGCGAAGCGAGTTGCACTGGCACTTCACCAATCAGCAGCGTGCCGCTGTCGGGTTTATCAACGCCAGCCAGTATTTTCAGCAGTGTCGATTTGCCTGCACCGTTATGGCCAAACAGCCCATGGATCTCTCCTGGCCTGACGCTGAAATCCACACCGTGCAACACCTGCACACCTGAAAAACCAATTTTTATCTGCTTCGCCACATAGTTCATTCATTAGCCCTCTGCTTCCCTCAGTACGCTGAACCGATCACTGATGCCGCGTTCTCTTTGTTGACCAGCAGCGGTGGATTATTGATCATGGCGGGCACCTGCTCGCCATTCAGGCTCTTTTTAGCATTTTGCACCAGCAGTTGTGCCAGCTTAACCGGCTCCTGAATGGCGCCGGCTTTCATGACACTGTTGTTTTGCACGGCTTTCACGCCCTCTTTATCGACAAAGGCATAAAGCTTCACTTTGTCACTGACACCCAACTGCTGGATAGCGGCCAGGGATCCCAACGCAGCAGGTTCGGTGTCGGAATAGACCACATTAATTTCCGGTCGGCCTTGCAGCATTTCGGTCGTCACCTTTAACGAGGTGGTCTCTTCCACTTTGCCGTTCACCAGTGCAACGAATTTGATGTTCTTGTTGCTGGCCAGGGCCTCTTTAAAACCGTCATCGCGCGCATTGGCGGCAATGGAGGTCGGTTCACCGACAATGCCTACCGTGGCTGAACCGTTTTCACCGATATCTTTCAGCAGTTGCTGACCAATCAGCTTGCCGCCTTCGCGCTGATCGGTCTGAACCCCCTGCACAAGCGTGACGTTCTGCTGCTTCATCCCATCGGTATCGGGCAGAATATTGATGGCAAACGCCGGGATTTTGGCTTGATTGAGCTGGCTGATGATCGAGACGCACGGGCCAGAGGAGACGCAGTTGACCGCCACGGCATCGACCTTCTGCTCGATAAAGTTCTGTACCTGCGACAGTTGCTTGGCGTCGTCATTATCGGCGATAGAGATTTTGATGTTCATGCCCTGCGCGGCAGCGTTTTCTTCAAAACTTTTTTTCATCGCGACGTAATAGGGATTGGTCAAGTTCGGCAGCGTCACGCCCAGCGTTTTTTGGGGGGTGCCCACGGTCCCTTCTGGGACATCACGGTTACAGCCCACCAGTGTAAGGGACAGCGCGACGACCACCGCACCAGCGGTGAGTGTTGTACGGAGTGGCATTATTATCTCCTGAAGAGGTGTAGGTCAGGGTTAAGAAATGGGTGTTGTTGTTTTTCGTGATTTGCGGACTTTGAGCCAAGGGATCACGATTTTTTTCGAGGTGCGCAAGGTATCAAAAGTCACGCCAAACAAGATGATCAGACCAATGACCAGTGGCTGCCAGTAAGCACTGACGTTCAATACGTTCATCAGATTTGAGATGGCGGCTATCAGCATCGCACCAATCATTGCACCTATGATACTGCCGGTGCCGCCAAACAGGCTGACGCCCCCCACCACGGCGCCCGCAATGGAGAAGAACAGTTCATCACCGCGTCCGGCAGTGGGATAGCCCGTCATCAGACGCGAGCCGTAAATCAGACCGCCGCAGGCGGCGCAGAGTCCGGAGATCGCATACACCAGTAAGGTAATGCGGGGGATGCTGATGCCCGATAAACGTGCGGCATCAGCGTTTCCACCCACCGCATAAATATGCGTACCAGTAATGGTGCGGCGCAGGAAAATCACCGCGATAACAATCGCCAGCAGAAGCGCAATCACAGGGAATGGAATGCCCAGCGGCTTAGACTGCCCGATCAGGCTGTAGCCGATTTGCGTCACTCGTATTGATTCCGCACCGGTGATGATCTGCGGGATGGAGGCTGCCACGCCCATCATGGCAAAGGTCACAATAAATGGCGGGACGCCGGTGCGCTCAATGATCAGGCCATTAATGAGTCCACTGAACGCACCTATAGCAAGAACCATCGGCACCGCCAGTTGCCAGGGAATACCAAATTTCTCCATCAGTAGTGCAGCGACGACACAAGTCATCGCCACGATAGAACCGCAAGAGAGATCGATCCCCCCGGTCAGCAAGACAAACGATTGCCCCAGACAGAGAAAGCCGATCACTGCACCATTAAGCAGCAAAACCATCATATTGGAAACGGTAAGGAAGTTAGGCGTGGCGATAAACCCGCCCAGCATAACCAGCATGAAGACAACGGCGATACCTGCTTCAGCCGGCACTTTCAGTGGCTGCTTAGGAGGCTTTATTTTGGCGGGGGTGCTCATGGAACTCATTGCAGTTCTCCTGATAATGCCTGGGAATAGGTTACGTAGGCGTCCAGCACATGGCGCGCGTCTTGCTGAGGTTCAGCCACGGATACAAAGGGGATGCTCCAGCGCTCCGCCATTGCGGCGTTGGTGCATCCCAGCACCGCTGCAGCAGCCTGAATAGCTGCCCCAGCAGCCGCGGTTTCGCCTACGGGCGAGATCCAGACGGTTTTGCCGGTGAGATCGGCCAGAATCTGGCGGTAGGCGCGTGACTTCGCACCTCCCCCGGTAATCACGATGCGGCCATCGTCTTTAAAACCCTGTTGTTTGAGGATTAACCTGCCCGCCAGTAAACCGCACAGCACGCCTTCAACCGCGGCACGTGCCATGTCATCTGGCGTGGTGGTGGTGCGCAGTCCACGCAGGTGTCCGGTGGCATTCGGCAGATTGGGTGTGCGCTCGCCGTCCAGCCAGGGAACCAGTTGCAGGCCGTTGGCACCCGGCGGTGAACGCAGAGCGAAATTATCAAATTCATCGGTGGTGACACGCAGCAGTTTGCGAAACGCATCAGTGACTTTGGCGGCGTTAAGGGTGGTGATCATTGGGATAAATTGATCGGCGGCATCGGCATAGCCGTTGATCATCCCGCTGCTGTCAACGATGCCTGTGCTCGATATGCCGTACAGCGTCCCGCTGGTGCCAATCGAGATACCGGTGTCACCCGCTTTCAGGTTCATCCCCAATGCGGCGGACATATTATCACCGGTGCCGACCCCGACAATCGCCCCCGCCAACCCTTCCAGTTCAGGGATCAGCTTCAACACGCCTGCCGGCTGATGAGAAGGAATAATGGCCGGCCAGAGGGAGACCCAATCGATGCGATCATTAACTATTTCCGCGAGTTGAGGCTCCCAGCTGTTGGTGAAGGGATTGAAGTAACCGGTACCGGAAGCACCACCGCGCTCGCAGACAAAGCTGCCACTCAGGCGATAGACCAGATAATCAAACGGCAGCATGACGCGGCGGCATTGCTCCAGCACTCCGGGATGATGCTGTTGCGTCCATGCCAGCTTGGAAATCGTCATGGCAGGTCCCGGCACGGAACCGGTGAGACGCGCCCATTCCTGCGGCGCGATTTGCGCGCATAACGCGTGTGCCTGGGGGGCGGACTCGGTGTCATTCCACAGTTTTGCCGGGCGCAATGGGCGATCATGCTTATCCAGCATCACCAGACCGTGTCCCTGTCCGCCTACCGCTAAACCGGCGATACGTGGCCACCACGATTTAAGTTCAGTAAGTGCGCCCACCAACGCCTCCCACCAAGCCTCGGGATCCTGCTCACTGCAGGGTGGCGTCGTCGGTGGATGCAGTGTGCGTGCATGCGCCACCACTTCGCCGTTTTCCAGACTGCGCAGCATGACAGTACAAGACTGGGTGGATGAGTCTATACCGGCAACAAGGTCCCGCTTCATTGAATACCCCTAAGACGTACTTCTTAATGGTTGAGACAATACTGCTGATCGACGTGATGTGAGTCGGGTAAAACCCGTCTTACATTTTGCTCACATGATCATTTTATTTGCTCATTTGTTAGGTTAAGAAAATACCCACGGCAAATCTATCGTCAATTGCCGATTTTTAGGAACGTAACCAATGTCTCACTTTTGTGGTAGATCGCCATGCCGGACGGAACAGCATTTTCATCTATGTGGGCGTGAGGCTTGTAGGTTAATACACCTCTATTTGATCGCCGCCAGACGCGCTGCAATTTCTCCTGCTTTAAACAGAATGTCTTGCTCATCAGGCGTGAGTTGATGATGCATCGCTTCAGATAACCACTTATCGCGCACGCGGCGATTGTATGCCAGTGCGGCTTTGCCCGCTGGTAATAATGTGATGCGCACTTTTCTGCGATCCTTTTTGTCAGGCAAGCGCTGAATGAAGTGCTCATCCTCCATTACGCGCAGCAGCGTCGCGAGATTGGAACTCTGCATTTGTTCAGCGCCTGCAAGTTCAGAGGGGGTGACTCCATCACCCAAACGATCAATGGCGCTGAGAATCAGCATTTTCGCCCAGGACTGGGGAGTATTGCGGGATTCCTGCCGGAGTCGCCGTGACAGGCTGGTGAGTTGATTACGCAGGATACTGACATCGCGAGTAGACATCATGTCATTTACCTATATAAATATAGCTATTATTATCCTGTAATTTACCTTAATCCTCAGCGTATGAGGAGTCGTTATCTATATAAGGATGGAAAATGACAAATCCAGCGTACTTGTGTGACCGAATTCTTCTGACCAATGATGATGGTATTGACGCGCCAGGGCTCGCAGTGCTGGGAAACATCGCCGAAACTCTGGCAAGAGAAGTGTGGGGGGTCGCACCGGTGCACGATCAAAGTGGCACTTCACATGCGATAAGTCTGCATCAGCCTCTTCGCGTGGTGCAGCGTCATGCCCGACGCTACGCAGTCACTGGCACACCTGGTGATTGTGTAGCAATGGCCCTTGGCCATCTGATGCGTGATAACCAGCCGGATTTGATCCTATCTGGCGTTAATCGCGGTGCCAACCTGGGCATCGAGACGGTGTTCTCGGGAACTGTCGGCGCGGCAATGACAGGCATGTTGATGGGGGTTCCCTCATTCGCAATGAGTCAGGCCTTTACTGACCGGGCGCATATCCCCTGGCAGGTTGCAGCAGACAGCGCAAGTGATGTCATTCGTCATCTTTATCTCCATCACCGCACCACAAAAGCCTGCCTGAACATTAATTTCCCAGTGCAGCGCAGTGCAGATCATCCCCTGTTTACGTTTACGCGTCAGGGTAAAGGCTACCTCAAGGGGATTAGCGTGACCGCAATGCAAGATCCGCGCGCGCTTGACTACTATTGGCTGTCATTAAGCCGGCATCAGGAAGAGGATTATCCCGATGCGGAATCCACAGTACTGCGTGAGGGCGGGATAACAGTGACGCCTTTACAATTTGAACGGACGGCGAAGAAGTAAGGGAGAGTGTTCCCGAACAAAGCCGGGAACAGTGATGCCCACCGGGATAAATAATTGCGCATTACTGAACTCCTGAGCCGCAGTTACATATATACCTCTTTATCTTCAAGATAAGCCATAGCATCAAGAATGGATGACCAGCCAACCAGGCGGGTCAGCGGATAGTTATATATTTTCATGCCGTTATGCAGAAATACGTCGCACGTTTTTGCCCCGGTATGCATCCTGATCTCCGGGATGAGGCTGCGTGCCGTCAGCTGGCACATCCGGCGATCGCTGATATCAAGCAGGTTCAGGTTCGTTGCTGTAGCGCAGTCTTTCATCTGTCGGACGCCGGCCATCTCTCCCTCCAGCCTTCTTATCTCCCCGGAAAGGCTCTTTGCCCGCTCACAGAGTTCAGTCACGTCCGGCGCGACTTCAATCGCCCTGATGATGTTGTGCAGACTTCCGGTCAGCTGCAGATGCCTCGCCGTCAGCGGCCGCAGCGTATCTTCAGCTGAAACGCGTCCGCTCGTGGCGGATGCCTCCTGCACCAGACCACTTATCAGATAACGATCGGTCAGGTCCCGGCGTATCGTGACGGCTTCACAGCGGTTCTGCCGGCGCATTGAACATACGTAGTAGCCATAGCCCTTTACCGAGATTCCGGTCAGGATGACCGCATGACCGCAGAGGCCGCACCGCATCAGCCCGCGGAAAATATTGATGAGGTAAGGGTTAAAATTACCATCC